>NZ_JBHXTC010000011.1:20875-105592 GCF_042677605.1 Streptomyces sp. NPDC127106
GTAATCCGATTTTATGCTTGGTTTTGTGGGGTGTGTTTTGTGTATAAGAGACAGCCCCGTGTGGGCCCGGCCGCCCGGTCCGCCGTACGTACCACGTACCCGAGCCCGTCTGGAGTGCCCCATGACGCCATCCGCCGGCAGCACCTTCGCCGACCTCTACGCCGCGGTCGGGCAGCACTACGCCCGCCAGGTCCAGTTCCTCGACAGCGGCAAGTTCGAGGAGTACGCCGCGACCTTCACCGAGGACGGCGAGTTCCAGCACACCCCCGGGGTGCCGCCGGCCCGCACCCCGGCCGGCATCGTCGCCGAACTGCACGCCTTCCACGCGCGGTTCGCCGACGACCCGGTGCAGCGGCGGCACTGGTTCAACATGATCGACCTCAGCCCGCGCGAGGACGGCTCCTTCGACGCCGTCTTCTACGCGCTGGTGCTGACCGTCCGGCCGGGGGTCAAGGAGCCGGTCGTCGGCCCCAGCTGCCTGGTCCGCGACGTGCTGGTGATCGAGGACGGCGTGGTGCGCAACCGCTCCCGCCGCGTCGAGCACGACCAGCACGTGGCGTCCTGAGCCGCCGCCCCGCACCGTGCCCGCCCTCGAAGGGAGAACCCCCGTCATGCCCCGCAAGCCCGTCGCCCTGGTGACCGGATCGTCGTCCGGGATCGGCGCCGCCATCGCCCGCAGACTCTCCGCCGAGGGAATGACGGTGGTGGTCAACGCGGCGCGCAGCGCCGACGCGGGCCGCCGGCTCGCCGAGTCGCTGCCCGACGCCCGGTTCGTACAGGCGGACGTCTCCGACGCCGGCCGGGTACGGCAGCTGCTGGACGAGGTCGCCGAGGAGTTCGGCGTGCTCGACCTGCTCGTCAACAACGCCGGCACGACCCGCGCCATCCCCCACGCCGACCTCGACGCGGCCACCGCGGAGGTGTGGCAGGACATCCTCGGCGTCAACGTGGTCGGCACCTGGCAGACGTCCGTCGCCGCCATGCCGCTGCTGCGTGCGTCGGGAGCCGGCCACATCGTCAACATCTCCTCCGTCGCCGGGGTCAGGCCGGCCGGCAGTTCCATCCCGTACGCGGTCAGCAAGGCCGCCGTCAACCACATGACCCGGCTGCTGGCCGGTGCCGTCGGCCCCGACGTCCGGGTCAACGCCATCGCGCCCGGGCTCGTGGACACCCCGTGGACGGAAACCTTCACCGAGATCCGCGAGCGGGTGCGGCAGGCCGTACCGCTGCGCCGCACCGGCACCCCGGAGGACATCGCCGAACTCGTGGTGGGCCTGCACCGGTCCGCGTACACCACCGGCGAGGTCGTCCTCGCCGACGGCGGCGCCCACCTGCTGATCTGAGCGGATCCGTACGCGCATCC
The DNA here is from genome assembly GCF_042677605.1 of Streptomyces sp. NPDC127106. Lineage (NCBI taxonomy): Bacteria > Bacillati > Actinomycetota > Actinomycetes > Kitasatosporales > Streptomycetaceae > Streptomyces > Streptomyces sp. NPDC127106. The sequence goes on from NZ_JBHXTC010000011.1 coordinate 22,239, forward strand.
GTACCGGAGGAGGAGACAGATGAGTCGGATGAGACAGATGAGCCAGATGAGGACGACGACACCGTGAAACTCGGCGTGAACCTGAGCTACCAGGGCGCCGCGGAGCTCGCCGTGGCGGCCGAGCGGCTGGGCTACGACGTGGCGCTCGCGCCCGAGGGTTACCGCTCGGACGCCGCCAGCGTGCTCGGCCTGGTGGCCGGGCGGACCGAGCGGATCGCCCTGGGGTCCGGCGTGATGCAGATACCCGCGCGCAGCCCGGCACTGGCCGCCCTGACCGCCGCGACCCTGCAGTCGCTGTCCGGCGGCAGGTTCCGGCTGGGGCTCGGGGTGTCCAACCCCGACGTGTCCGAGGGCTGGTACGGCGTTCCCTTCGCGGAGCCGCTGGGCCGGACCCGGGAGTACGTGGAGATCGTCCGGCAGGCCCTGACGGGCGACCCGGTGCGCTACGAGGGCCGGCACTACCGGCTCCCGTCCTCCGGCTCCGGCGCGGCCCCGCTGCACGTGATCACCGAGCCGGCCGGGGCTCCCGTACCCGTCTACCTGGGCGCGGTCGGGCCGCGGAACCTCGCGCTGGCGGGCGAGATCGCCGACGGGTGGATCGGCGTGTTCGCCACCCCCGAGCAGGTCGCCGAGTCCGTGGGGCACATCGCGGCGGGCCGCGAGCGCGCCGGACGGGCCGGACGGGCCGGGCAGACCGGGCGGTCGCCGGCGGGCTTCGACGTGATGCCGTGCCTGGCCACCGCGATCGGCGAGGACACCGATGCCTGCGTGGACCTGCTGCGGGCGCACTACGCGTACCTGATGGGCATCGGCGCCCCGGAGCGGAACTTCTACATCGCGCTCGCCACGCGCATGGGCTTCGGCGCCGCGGCCGCCGAGGTGGGCCGGCTGGCGGCCGAGGGGGACCGGGCCGGGGCGGCGCGGGCGGTGCCGGCCGGGTTCGTGAACCGCACGGCGCTGGTCGGGCCGGTGGAACGGGTCGCCGAGCGGATGCGGGAGTACGCGGAGGCGGGCGTCACCACGCTCGGCGTCATGATCTCCGCGGTGGCCGTCGGGCTCGACGAGCGCATCGCCGTCCTGGAGCGGGCGATGACCGCCCTGGACCTGTCGGGCGTACGCGAGGACTGACACGGCGTACGGAAGCCGGTGCCGGAAGCGGGAAGCCGGTGCCGGAAGCCGGAGCCGGTGCCGGAAGCCGGAGCCGGAGCCGGAGCCGGAACGGCACACGGAAGCGGGCGGGACTCCCGGTGGGGGTGTCCCGCCCGCTTCCGTGCGCGCGGTGCGTACGTGCCGTCAGACGGCCATCGCCGCGGTGATCCGGTCGATCACCTCGGCCGGCGTCGGCTGGCCGGCCATCTCGCGCCGGACCTCATCGGCGGCCTGCCGGAAGGACGCGTCCGCGAGCAGCCGTCCGGCGGCCTCGGCGATCCCGGCGGCGTCGAGCTCACGCGGCGCCACGGCCAGCCCCACCCCGCGGTCCACCACGCGGCGGGCGCACAGCTCGTTGTCCGCGCCGCTGGGAACCACCAACTGCGGCACCCCGTAGTGCAGGGCTGCCGCGGTGGTGCCCGATCCGCCGTGGTGGACCACCAGCGCGCAGTCCCGCAGGATGCCGGAGAGCGGGACGAAGCCGGCCGGGATCAGGTTGTCGGGCAGCGGTCCGAGGGCGCTCAGGTCGGTCTCGTCGTCGGCGAGGACCACCTCCGCGTCCAGCCCGGCGAGGGCCTCCACGAGCAGCCGCAGCGCATCGGCGCCGCCCGGCAACAGGGGCGCGACCGTGCCCAGCGTGAGGCAGATCCGGGGCCTGCCCCCCGGCGCCCGCAGGGCCCAGTCCGGGAGCACCGCGCCCCCGTTGTACGGCACGTATCGCATCGGCAGCCAGGGGACGCCGTCGTGCGGGTCGGGCTCCTCGTGCTCCAGGCCGCCGAGGCTGGGGGCGCGCGGGTCGACCCGGCCGAGGAGGACGGGCTCCCGGTCGCCGAGGCCCAGTTCCCCGCGCAGCCGGAGCACCACCGGGTTGTCGTCCGGGACGATGCCCATGCGGTGGTTGTGCTGCGCGGTCTCGCGCACGTCCGGGTCGCGCATCGACCAGGACACCCGGTTGCCGACCTCCAGGGCGGGCACGCCCAGGGCCAGCGCGGCCAGTCGGCCCGCCTGGTGGTCGGAGCAGTGCACGACGAGGTCCGCGCCGAAGTCCCGCCCGGCGTCGATCGTGCCCCTGGTCATGGCCAGGGTGAACAGGTCGAACGGCCGCATGGCGCGGGCCAGTTCCCAGTACCCCTCGGGCACCGCGTCATCCGCGCCCGCCCCGGAGCCGGACCCGGGGTCGGGGTCGGGCGGGCCGCCCACCAGGTCCTCGCCGACGTCCCGTCCGGGGAACACGTCGACGACCGGCGCGCCGGCCCGGGCCGCCACCTTCGCCATGTGGGCCGTGGTGGCGACGAGCACTTCATGGCCCGCCGCCCGCGCCGCCCAGACGAGCGGCACGAGCGGCAGCATCAGCCCGTATCCCGGCGCGGCCGGGAACAGGATCCGCATCTACGACTCCTTTTTTCGACGGGAAACGGGCCCGTTCACAGAATGCGGTCAGCGCTGCGGAAAACCGCCTCCACGAGCCGGCGGACACGGCCGTCCATGCTGCCCATGACGGGGGACCCCATATTGGGTACGTATCCGAATGCGAGCTCACGTTCGGGATCGGCGAAAGTGAAGACGCCGTTCGCGCCGCTCAGTCCGAAGGAATTCTTCAGTCCGGCGTCGGCCGGGAACACCGCGCTGTCCGCCAGCTGCACGCCCAGGCCCCAGGTGAGCGGGGTCAGCATGACCTTGCACGGGCCGTCCGCGTGCGGGCGGGCGAGTTCGGCGGTGCGCCCGGGGCCGATCAGCCGGATGCCGTCGACCTCGCCGACCAGGGCGGCGAACAGCCGGGCGAGGGCGTGCGCACTGGCCAGCCCGCCGTACGACGGGTCCTCGACGGCCGGGTCGGCCGGGTCCTGGGACATGCTGCCGATGGTCGCCCGGTACGTGAGGGTGCTGGGCTCGCGCAGCTCCTCGACCTCACCGGGGTCGGCGCCGGCCATGAGGGCCTCGGCCTTGGACTCCAGCATGGTGGCGAGGTGCGCCCCGGAGCCGTCGGGCAGGCCGATGTGGGCGTCCAGGCCGAGCGGGCCGGCGAGGTGGCGGGCGAAGTAGCGGCCCGCGGTCAGCCCGGTGCGGCGCCTGATCAGCTCGCTCAGCAGGTGCCCGTAGGTGGTGGCGTGGTAGCCGTGCGCGGTACCGGGCTCCCACTCGGGCCGGGCCGCCGCGAGCGCCTCGGCCACCGGCGTGTGGGCGCGCAGCCCCGCGAGCGTCAGCGGCGCGTGGTCGAGGCAGACCACCCCGGAGCGGTGGGCGAGGATCATGCGGGGGGTGATGCCGGCCTTGCCGTGCGCGGCGAACTCGGGCCAGACCGCGGCGACGGGCTCGTCCAGGTCCAGGCCCTCCCGTTCCGCCAGGTGCAGGAAGGCTGCCGTGACCAGCGCCTTCGTGGGTGAGGCGAGGACGCCCAGGGTGTCGGCCCGCCAGGGGTCCGTGCGGTCGGGGTCGGCCCAGCCGGCCCACAGGTCCACCACCGGCCGCCCGCGGTGGTAGACGCAGACGGCCGCGCCGACCTCCTCGCCGGCGGCGAAGTTCTCCTCGAAGGCGCGGGCGACCTCGGCGAACGCGTCTTCGACGAACGCGTCCTCGGCGAACGCGTCCCCGACGGTCCCGGCCGTCCCTGCCCGGTGAATTTGCTGCACTGTCTTCCGTCCTTCGCGTACGGGGAGAGCGGCCACCCGGCAGGCCGCCGGCTTCGACCTGTGATGATGCGGCCACCGCTCGGGCCCGGCTCGAATACGGGTCGTTTTCCGCTCGCGCCGAAATACAGCGTCCGTTGCGGCGTCCGCAGCGGGGTGACCGCGCCGGAAATTGTCTGGCAGTATCGTCGCCATGCGATTCCGCACAAAGGATGTTCTCCTCAGAAAGTCATGTTCCCCAAATCGGAACGGGAGGGGCCTTTCTGTACGGGAGGTGGCAGCTTGTTCTCCGACATAGCCGAATTCCACACGTGGTACGCCCGGCGCTGCCGTGCCCACGGGTACCGGGTGGACCGCGTCCCCCTCGAAGCGCTCGACGGCTGGCGCACCGATCCGGACACCGGCAACATCGTCCACCGCACCGGGCGGTTCTTCACCGTCGAGGGCCTGGACATCAGGAACTCCGGCCGGGAGGTGGACTCCTGGCAGCAACCGATCATCGTCCAGCCCGAACAGGGCGTCCTCGGCATCCTGGTCAAGGAGTTCGCCGGCGTCCTGCACTTCCTGCTCCAGGTCAAGATGGAGCCGGGCAACGTCAACGGCCTACAGCTGTCACCGACGGTGCAGGCCACCCGCAGCAACTTCACCGGTGCGCACGGCGGCAGGTCCGTGCCCTACCTGGAGTACTTCACCGCACCGCGCTCCGGCCGGATCCTGTCCGACGTGCTCCAGTCGGAGCAGGCGTCCTGGTTCCTGGCCAAGCGCAACCGCAACATGATCGTCCAGGTGGACGGGGACGTGGACGTCCCGCTGCTGGACGACTTCTGCTGGCTGGACTTCGAGCAGATCGCCCAGCTGCTGCACGAACCCAACCTGGTCAACATGGACGCCCGCACGGTGCTGGCCGGCGCCGCCTCCTGGCGGGACCGCAGCGCCGACCTCGTCGCGGACACCTTCCGCGGCGCACTGGCCCGCTCCTGGGAGTCGGCCGGCATCGCCCTGCACGACACCACCCACCTGCTCAGCTGGTTCACCGAGGCCAAGAACCGCTGCACCCTCGCCCGGCAGCAGATCCCGCTGACCAAGGTCGACGGCTGGGGCCTGCGCGACGGGGCCCTCGTCCACGACCAGGACCAGCACTTCGCCGTCATCGGGGTGTCCGTCGAGGCCGACAGCCGCGAGGTCGCGCGCTGGCAGCAGCCCATGTTCGAGCCGCGCAGCCAGGGCGTCATCGCGTTCCTGGTCCGCCGCATCGGCGGCGTACTGCACGCGCTCGTGCAGGCCCGGGTCGAGACGGGCGCCTTCGACGCCGTGGAGATGGCGCCCACCGTGCAGTGCCAGCCCGACAACTACCGCGGACTGCCCGCGGACCGCAGGCCGGCGTTCCTGTCCGAGGTACTGGACGCGCCACCGGAACGGATCCGCTTCGACCGCGTGCACTCCGAGGAGGGCGGCCGCTTCTACCACGCGCAGAACCGCTACCTCCTCGTCGAGGTCGAGGACGGCTTCCCGCTGGAGGTCCCCGACGACTACGCCTGGGTCACCCTGCGCCAGCTCACCGACTTCGTCAGATATGGCAACCACCTGAACGTCGAGGCCAGGAGCCTGCTGACGTTCGCGGGCTTCCACAAGGAGGACGACGAGTGACCACCCACGTCTGGGACTACCTCCCCGAGTACGCGGCGGAACGGGAGGACATCCTCGACGCCGTGCAGCAGGTCTTCTCCAGCGGCAGGCTGGTGCTGGGCGAGAGCGTGCGCGGCTTCGAGGACGAGTTCGCCGCCTACCACGGCCTCGCGCACTGCGTCGGCGTCGACAACGGCACCAACGCGGTGAAGCTGGCCCTGGAATCCCTCGGCATCGGGCACGGCGACGAGGTCATCACCGTCTCCAACACCGCCGCCCCCACCGTCGTCGCCATCGCCGGGGCCGGCGCCGTCCCGGTGTTCGTGGACGTCCGCGCCGAGGACCACCTCATGGACACCGACCAGGTGGAGGCCGCGATCACCCCGCGGACGAAGGCGCTCCTGCCCGTCCACCTCTACGGCCAGTGCGTCGACATGGAACCGCTGCAGCGCCTCGCCCGCGAGCACGGCCTGGCCCTCGTCGAGGACTGCGCGCAGGCCCACGGCGCCCGCCGGGACGGCCGGCTCGCCGGCACGACCGGCGACGCCGCCGCCTTCTCCTTCTACCCCACCAAGGTCCTCGGTGCGTACGGCGACGGCGGCGCCGTCCTGACCGGATCCGTCGACACCGACCGCGCCCTGCGCAGGCTCCGCTACTACGGCATGGAGGAGGTCTACTACGTCGAGCAGACCCCCGGGCACAACAGCCGCCTCGACGAGGTCCAAGCCGAGATCCTGCGCCGCAAACTGACCCGGCTCGACGCCTACGTCGCCGGCCGCCGCAGGGTCGCCCGCCGCTACGCCGAGGGCCTCTCGGACCTGTGCGGGCCGGACGGGCTGACCCTGCCGGCCGTCACACCCGGCAACGAGCACGTCTACTACGTGTACGTGGTCCGCCACCCGCGCCGCGACGAGATCATCCGGGTGCTGAAGGAACGCCACGACATCGCGCTGAACATCAGCTATCCGTGGCCGGTCCACACCATGCGCGGCTTCGCCCACCTGGACGTGCCGGCGGGCTCCCTGCCCGTCACCGAGAAGCTGGCCGGGGAGATCTTCTCGCTGCCGATGTACCCGTCGCTGTCCGAGTCCCTCCAGGACAAGATCATCGACGCGCTGCGCGACGTCCTCACGACCACGGCCGCCCGCGCCCTCTAGCCGTCCCACCGAAGGAGGTTCACCATGCCCGGCACCACCACGGACACCGCAACGGACCCCACCACCCTCATCTACCACCGCGCCGACGTCTACCACGACTTCTACCGCGGCCGCGGCAAGGACTACCGGGCCGAGGCGGGCGCCGTGCGCGCTCTCGTCGCACAGCGCGCCACGGCCGGGTCGGCAGCGGGGTCGCTGCTGGACGTCGCCTGCGGCACCGGCGCGCACCTGGCCGAGCTGACCGGCTCCTTCGCCGACGCCGTCGGCGTCGACCTGTCCCCCGAGATGCTCGCCGTCGCCGCCCGGAACAGCCCCGGCACCCCGCTGGTCCAGGGCGACATGCGCGACTTCCGGCTCGGCCGCACCTTCTCCGCTGTCACCTGCATGTTCAGCTCGGTCGGGTACCTCGCCACCGCCGACGACCTGGACGCAGCCGTGCACAACCTGGCCGACCACCTCGCGCCCGGCGGCGTGCTCGTCGTCGAACCTTGGTGGTTCCCGCAGGACTTCCGGCCCGGCTGGGTCGGCGCCGACGTGGTCAGGGTGGACGGGCGGACCGTCGCCCGCGTCTCCCACACCGTCCGTGAGGGCCGCTGCAGCCGCATGGAGGTGCACTACACCGTCGCGGCCCCCGACACGGGCGTCGAGCACTTCACCGACACCCATGTGATGACCCTGTTCGAGCAGGCCGAGTACGAGGCGGCGTTCCGCCGGGCCGGGCTGGAGCCCGAGTACGTCCGGCACGAGCTGTTCGGCCCCGGCCTGTTCGTCGCCACCCGCCCCGGCGGTGCCGCGTGAAGGTCCGCGAACTGGGCATCGACGGCGCGTACGTCTTCGAGCCCGAGGTCTTCCACGACGCGCGCGGCTCGTTCCGCTCCCCGCACCAGGAGGCCGCGTTCGGCAGGGCGCTCGGCCGGCCGCTGTTCCCGGTCGCCCAGGTCAGCACGAGCGCGTCGCGGCGCGGGGTCGTGCGCGGGGTGCACTTCACGGCCACCCCCGGGTCCATGGCCAAGTACGTGGTGTGCGCGGGCGGGCGGGCGCTCGACGTCGTCGTCGACGTCCGGATCGGCTCGCCCACGTACGGGCAGAGCCGGCAGGTGGAACTGGACCCGGAGGCGGGCACCGCGCTGTACCTGCCGCCCGGCGTGGGGCACCTGTTCGCCGCACTGGAGGACGACACCGTGATGGTCTACCTGCTGTCCGCGGCCTACCGGGCGGACCGGGAACGCGCCGTACACCCGCTCGACCCGGAACTCGGCCTGAACCTGCCGGCGGGGGTGGAGTGGGTACTGTCCGAACGCGACCGGTCGGCGCCGTCGCTGGCCGCCGCCCGTGCGGGCGGGCTGCTGCCGCAGTACGCCGACTGCGGGGCGGCCGGGGCGACTGGGGCGACTGGGGTAGCCGGGGCGGATGGGACGGTCGGGGCGGCTGGGGCCGGGGCCGTTGGTGGAGCAGTTGGGGGTGGGCGGTGAGCGAGCCACAGCAGGTCGTCGTCCTCGGGGCGTCCGGGTTCATCGGCTCCGCCGTGGTCCGGGCGCTGGCCGACACCCCCGGCGTCCGGGTGCGCGCGGTGTCCCGGCGGCCGGTCCCGCTGCCGGACCGGCTCGCCGTGCGGGTGGAGGTGGTCACCGCCGACCTGACCGAACCGGGGGCCCTGGCCCGGGCCGTGGCCGGCGCCGACGCGGTACTGCCGTTCACCGCGCGGATCCGCGGGGCGTCCGGCTGGCGCCTGTCCGAGGACGACACGGAGGCGGAACGGGTCAACGTGGGCCTGATCCGGGACCTGGTGGCCGCGCTCGCCGACCGGCCGTCCCGCTCCGTGCACCGCCCGCCCGTGGTCGTCTTCCCGGGCAGCAACACCCAGGTGGGCCGGGTCGCCGTCGAGCGCATCGACGGATCGGAGCCGGACCGCCCCGAGGGTGTCTACGACCGCCACAAGCACGCTGCGGAATCACTGCTGAAGGAGGCCGCGGCGGCAGGACTGGTCCGGGCGGTCAGCCTCCGGCTGCCGCCCGTGTACGGGCCGCCCGCGCCGACCGCCGAGGACCGCGGCGTGGTGTCCACCATGATCCGGCGGGCGCTGGCCGGGGAGCCGCTCACCATGTGGCACGACGGCACGATCCGCCGCGACCTGCTGTACGTGGACGACGCCGCCCGGGCGTTCACCGCGGCCCTGGCGCACGCCGACGCCCTCAACGGCCGGCACTGCCTCATCGGCACCGGGCGGGCCCGACCGCTGGGCGAGGTGTTCCGGGCGGTGGCGCGGGCCGTCTCCCGCTGCACGGGAGCCGATCCGGTGCCGGTGGTGTCGGTGGATCCCCCGGCGCACGCGGACGCCACCGACTTCCGCAGCCTGGAGGTGGACCCGTCCGTGTTCGAGACGGCCACCGGCTGGCGGGCCCTGACCCCGCTGGACGAGGCGCTGCACCGGACGGTGACCGCCGTCGCAGCGACACCGCCCGGGAGTCCCGCTCCCGCGGGACGGGCCTGAGGGCCGGCCGTACGGGGGGAGGGGGGAGGGGCATGGGACGCAGGGCCCTTGGCTCCGCAGACCGGCGCCGCCCGCCGTGGCCCGCTGCGGCGCCGGCGGCCCGCCGTGGTCAGGCCGGCTGTGGTCAGGCCGGCTGTGGCGCCGGCTGCCCGTTCGTCTCCCCCACCAGCGCCTCCAGTTCGGCCACCACCCGCGCCGGGCCCGGCTGGGCGGCGATGTCCGCCGCGACCTCGGCGGCCCGGGCCCGGTAGGCCGGGTCGGCCAGGAGTTCGGCGGCCGCAGCCGCGATCGCGGTGGTGGACTGGTCGCCCTCCGGGAGGACCAGGCCCGCGCCACGGTCCGCGATCCGCCGGCACGGCGGGAGCATCTTCGGGATCGTGGGGACCAGCAGCTGCGGGACGCCCGCGTGCAGGGCGGTCATCGCGGTCTGGCCCCCGCCGTGGTGCACGATCAGGTCGCAGGTGGCCAGCAGGCTGTCCAGCGCGAACCAGCCCGCCCGCACCCCCGGCACCGCCCGCGCCAGCTCCGCGGCCAGCTCCTGCGGGGCGGCGACCACCAGCTCCCCGTCCAGGCCCTCGACGGTCCGGGCGAGCTCCGTCAGCTCGGCCAGTTCGTCCTGCCCGGCGACCCGGCTGCCCGCGGTGACGCACACCCGGGGGCGTCCCGCCGGGCGCAGCATCCACGGCTCCATCGGCCGCCGGAGGTTGTACGGGACGAAGCGCATCGACTGCCGCGGGCCGGGGGCGAGCTCCGGGGCGCGCAGGCCGGGCGGGCAGATGTCGACCCAGAGCCGGGGTACGGGCAGTGCGTCCAGGCCGGCGGCGGACAGTTCGGCCGCCAGCTCTCCGGCGGCCCCGGCGTCCATCTCCGGCGGCTCGCCGAGGTCCCAGGTGTGCCGTACCCACGGCACGCCCAGCTCGTGGGCGATCAGTGGGGCCGCATAGCACAGGGATCCGCCGACGACGAGCTCCGGACCCCAATCGGCGCAGAGGGCGCGCAACGCGGGCAGGGTGGCGGCGGCGAGCCTGCCGAAGCCCTCGCCGTTGAAGCGGATCCGCTCCTGCGGGTCCGCGGGGATGCCGAGCGGCCGCCCGGCCCGGTCCTCGAACATGAACCGGCGCATGGTTGCGTCGGTGACGGACACGACGGGCAGCCCGGTGCCGGTGACGTACGGGGTCATGTCCTCGGGGGAGGCGACGAGCACGCGGTGGCCGGCGAGGCGGGCCGCCGACGCGAGCGGGGCCAGCGCGAAGACCGTCGCCGGGCTCCCCCCGGTGATGAAAAGGATCCTCATCGCACGGACGCTGCCGCACGGTGCTCGAGAACCGCTGGACCGCCGGCTCCGGCTGCCGCCGCGGCCGCCCGCCCTGAGCGCGTGTCGAGCCGCTCTTGAGCGGACGTCGACCGGCCCGGCTTACCAAAGTGCGCAGCCGGGGTCCACCACCCCGGCCCGACCGTGTCACCTCGTCGATAAGGAAACCGATCCGATGTCCCGTCGTGTCGTGATAACCGGTATGGGGGTGCGCGCACCAGGAGGCAGCGGCACGGAGGCGTTCTGGTCGCTGCTGGCCGCGGGCCGTACTGCGACCCGCCGGATCAGCTTCTTCGACCCGACGCCCTTCCGCTCCCAGATCGCCGGCGAATGCGATTTCGATGCGGCGGCCGAAGGCCTCACCCCCCGGGAGATCCGCCGGATGGACCGGGCGGCCCAGTTCGCGGTGGTCTGTGCCCGGGACGCGGTCTCGGACAGCCGCCTCGACTTCGGCGCGCTCGACCCGTCCCGGGTGGGTGTGAGCCTGGGCAGTGCCGTCGCCGCCGCCACCAGCCTGGAGAACGAGTACCTGGTGCTCTCCGACGCAGGACGCCAGTGGGAGGTCGACCCCGGCTACCTGTCCCCGCACATGTACGACTACCTGACCCCCGGTGCCCTGCCCGCCGAGGTGGCGTGGACGGTGGGTGCCGAGGGCCCGGTGTCCCTGGTGTCCAACGGCTGCACCTCGGGCCTGGACGCCGTCGGCAACGCCGTCGAGCTGATCGCCGACGGCACCGCGGACGTGATGCTCGCCGGGGCGACCGACACCCCGATCACCCCGATCGTGGTGGCCAGCTTCGACGCGATCAGGGCCACGTCCGACCGCAACGACACGCCTGCGCAGGCCTCCCGGCCGTTCGACGCCACCCGCAACGGCTTCGTGCTGGCGGAGGGCGCGGCGGTGTTCGTCCTGGAGGAGCTGGAGCGGGCGCGGGCCCGCGGGGCCACCGTCTACGCCGAGGTCGGCGGGTACGCGACGCGCTGCAACGCGTACCACATGACCGGGCTGAAGACCGACGGCCGGGAGATGGCCGAGGCCATCCGTGCCGCGCTGGACCAGGCCCGGATGAACGCCGACGCGATCGACTACGTCAACGCGCACGGCTCGGGCACCGTGCAGAACGACCGGCACGAGACGGCCGCGTTCAAGCGGGCCCTGGGCGAGCACGCGTACCGGACGCCGGTGAGCTCGATCAAGTCCATGGTGGGCCACTCGCTGGGGGCGATCGGCTCTGTGGAGATCGCCGCGTGCGCGCTGGCCATGAAGCACAACGTGGTGCCGCCCACCGCCAACCTGCACCGGGCCGACCCCGAGTGCGACCTCGACTACGTGCCGCTGACCGCCCGCGAGCAGCGGGTGGACACCGTGCTGACCGTGGGCAGCGGATTCGGCGGCTTCCAGAGCGCGATGCTGCTGCGGCGGCCGGAAGGAGCGTCATGACGACCACTGTGTTCACGGGGCTGGGGGTCGTGGCCCCCAACGGCCTGGGGACGGAGGAGTTCTGGTCCGCGACGCTGGCGGGCCGCAGCGGCATCAAGGACATCAGCGGTTTCGACGCCGCCGGCTATCCGGCCCGGCGGGCCGGTGAGATCCAGGACTTCGACCCGGCGGAGCACCTGCCGAAGCGGCTGCTGCCGCAGACCGACCGGTCGACGCGGTTCGCGCTGACCGCGGCGGACATGGCGCTCGCCGACGGGGGTGTGGACCCGGCCGCGCTCGTCGACTACGACATGGGCGTGGTGACCGCGAACGCCTGCGGCGGTTTCGAGTTCACCCACCGCGAGTTCGCGAAGCTGTGGTCGCAGGGGCCGCAGTTCGTCAGCGTGTACGAGTCGTTCGCCTGGTTCTACGCGGTCAACACCGGCCAGATCTCCATCCGGCACGAGCTGCGCGGGCCGGGCAAGGCGCTCGTCGCCGAGCAGGCCGGCGGCCTGGACGCACTCGGCCACGCCCGCCGCTCCCTGCGCCGCGGCGACGCGAAGCTGGTCGTCACCGGCGGCGCCGACTCGGCGCTGGACCCGTGGGGCTGGGCCTCGCAGTGGTCGTCCGGCCAGGTGACCGGCGGGGAGTACCGGCCGTTCGACCGGGCGGCGAGCGGGCACGTGCCCGGCGAAGGGGCCGCGTTCCTGGTCCTGGAGGACGCCGGGGCGGCCCGCCTGCGCGGGGCGCGGAAGGTGTACGGCGAGCTCGCCGGCCAGGCCTCCACCTTCGACCCGCCGCCGGGCTCGCCGCGGCCGCCCGCCCTGCGCGCCGCCGTCGAATCGGCGCTGGCCCGGGCCGGGGTGGCGGCGTCCGACGTCGACGTGGTCTTCGCGGACTCGGCCGGGCTGCCCGGGCCGGACCGGCAGGAGGCCGAGGTGCTGCGCGGGGTCTTCGGCGAGCGTGGCGTCCCGGTGACCGCGCCGAAGGCGCTGACCGGGCGGCTGCTGTCCGCCGGCGGGCCGCTGGACGTGGCCGCCGCACTGCTGTCCCTCCGCGACGGGGTCGTCCCCCCGACCGCGGGCACCTCCGACATGCCGCAGGAGTACGGCATCGACCTGGTCGTGGGATCCCCGCGGGAGGCCAGGATCTCCACCGCCCTCGTGCTCGCGCGCGGCAGGTCGGGCTTCAACTCGGCCGCCGTCGTGCGGGCGTACCACCACTGAATGAGGAAGAGGAAGCAGACGAGATGAACGACACCCGGACCCTGATGACCCTCGACGACCTCCGCCGGATCCTGTCCGAGTCGGCCGGCAGCGAGGAGGGCCAGCTCGACGGGGACATCCTCGACACGGAGTTCACGGAGCTCGGCTACGACTCGCTGGCCCTGATCGAGACCGCGTCCGTCATCCAGCGCGACTACGGGGTGGAGATCCCGGACAAGCTCGCCACCCCGCGGGAGCTGCTGGACGCGGTCAACGGCTCCCTCGTGACGGCGGGCTGACGGATGGGTCGGCACCACACCCGGCACACCCTGGTCTCCTCCGCGCCGCCGGAGGCGCTGTACGACCTGGCCGCCGACGTCGGCCGGTGGCCGGCCGTGTTCGCGCCCAGCGTCGCCGCGCGGTACCTGGAGCGCGGTGAGCGCACGGAGCGCTTCCGGCTGTGGGCGTCAGTGGGCGGGGAGGTGAAGACGTGGGTCTCGCGGCGCGAGCGGGACCCGGCCGGTCTGCGGATCCGGTTCGACCAGGAGGAGAGCGCGCCGCCGATCGCTTCGATGGGCGGCGAGTGGATCTTCGAGCCGCGGCCGGGCGGCGGAACGGAGATCGTGCTGCTGCACGACTTCACCGCCGTCGGCGACGACCCGGACACGGCCGCCTGGATCAATGCCGCGCTGGACCGCAACAGCCCGGTGGAGCTGGCCGCGCTGGCCCGGATCGCCGAGCTCGCCACCGGGCTCGGCGCCGCCCCCGGCGACCTGGTGTTCTCCTTCAGCGACACCGTCACCCTGCCCGGCCGCACCGCGCAGGAGGCGTACGCATTCGTGCACCGTGCGGACCTGTGGCCCGAGCGGCTGCCGCACGTGCGCCGCGTGGAGCTGAGCGAGGACGCGGCCGGGGTGCAGGAGATGGAGATGGACACCGTCACCGCGGACGGCTCGGCGCACACCACCCGCTCGGTGCGGGTGTGCGTGCCGGGCGAGCGGATCGCGTACAAGCAGCTGGTCCCGCCCCGGCTGCTGCTCGGCCACAGCGGCCGCTGGGAGTTCGCGGACACCGGGGCGGGGGCGCAGGTCACCGCCGAGCACACGGTGGCCGTGAACCCGGCGGCGGTGCGGGAGGAGCTGGGCGCGGAGGCCTCCCTGGCCGACGCGCGCCGGTACCTGCGCGACGTGCTCGGCCGCAACAGCCGGGCGACGCTGGAGCTGGCGGGGAGGCACACGGGCTGACGGGCCCGGCGGGCCGACCCCGTCGGACCCGTCGGACCCGTCGACCCCGTCGCCCCTGTCGGACCCGACGGACCCGTCGGACCCGACAGCCCGTATGACGAAGTCGGCCTCCAGGACCCTGACCGGGTCCTGGAGGCCGACTTCGTGGTGTTGCTCGAACGGAAGGTGCTCGGGAAGATGCGCAGGAAGGCTCAGGCGGCGGAACGGCGCCAGTAGACGCTGTAGTCGTCGATGGCCTCGATCTCGTCCGTGATGCCGTGGCGCTCCCGGAACTCGTCCACGGCCTTGCGGCAGGCCGGGATGAAGTAGTCGTCGATGATGACGTATCCGCCGGCTGACAGCTTCGGGTACAGGTGGTCGAGGGCGTCGAGGGTGGACTCGTACAGGTCGCCGTCGAGCCGGAGGACCGCCAGCCGCTCGACGGGGGCGGTGGGCAGGGTGTCCTTGAACCAGCCCGGCAGGAAGCGAACCTGCTCGTCGAGGAGACCGTACCGCTCGAAGTTCTCGCGCACGGTGTCTGCGGTGACGCCGAGGACGTGGTTGGAGTGGTGCAGGGCCATCTCCCGGTCCATGGGGTGGCCGTCCTCGCCGGTGTCGGGGATGCCCTCGAAGGAGTCGGCCAGCCAGACGTTCCGGTCGGTGATCCCGTGCGCCTTGAGGTAGCCGCGGGCGAAGATGCAGACGCCGCCGCGCCACACGCCCGTCTCGATGAAGTCACCCGGTACGCCGTCGGCGACGACCCGGTCGAGGAGGTCGCGGACGTTGCGGACGCGCTTCAGCCCGACCATGGTGTGGGCGACGCTGGGCCAGTCCATGCCCGTCTCGCGGTTCTCGGGGCGGAAGTCCCGCTCGGGGAACCACTCGTTGGGGATGGGGGCGTCTTTGTAGACCAGGTTGGTGACGACCTTCTCGAGGAGGTCGAGGTACAGCTCTGCGGGCTCTGCGGTGTTCTCCATGCGGATGCGGGGTCCTTTCGGATGCGAGGCGGGATGGCGG
The DNA here is from genome assembly GCF_042677605.1 of Streptomyces sp. NPDC127106. NCBI lineage: Bacteria > Bacillati > Actinomycetota > Actinomycetes > Kitasatosporales > Streptomycetaceae > Streptomyces > Streptomyces sp. NPDC127106. The sequence continues at coordinate 37,466 of NZ_JBHXTC010000011.1, forward strand.
TACGTGCGCATGTCAGTAATTGCCGAGACCGCCGCAGACGTTGAGGGCCTGCGCGGTGACGGAGGCGGCGCCCGGGCCCACGAGGTAGTCGACCATCGCGCCGACCTCCTCGGGCATCACGTAGCGGCCGATCGGTACGCGGGCGCTGACCCGGGCGTGGGCCTCGTCGACGGTGACGTCCCACAGGCCGGCGTACGTCGCGCGGACGCGCTCGGCCATCGGGGTCTCTACGAAGCCGGGGCAGACGGCGTTGACCGTGACGCCGGTCTTGGCCAGCTCCAGGCCGAGGGACTTGGTGAAGCCGACCACGCCGTGCTTGGAGGCCGAGTAGGGGGCACCGTGCAGGACGCCCTGCTTGCCGCCGGTGGAGGCGATGTTGATGATGCGGCCCCAGCCCTGCTCCAGCATGCCGCCGTGGTTGAGGACGTCCTTCGTCATCAGGAAGACGCTGTTCAGGTTGGTGTTGATGACGTCGAGCCAGAGCTCGTCGGACACCTCCCGGGTGATCCCGCCGCCGGAGCGGCCGGCGTTGTTGACGAGGATGCCGACGGGCCCGAACCGCTCGGTCGCGGCGTGCACGAAGGCCGTGATGTCCTCGCGGGAGGTGACGTCCAGGCTGCGGCCGTCCACCTCCAGGCCCTCGGCGCGCAGGGCCTTGACGGTGTCGGTGACCCGGTCGGCGGTGCGGGCGCCGAGGAAGACGCGGTGGCCCGCGCGGGCCAGGCGGGTGGCGATCTCCAGGCCGATCCCGCTGGTGGCTCCGGTGACAAGTGCAGTACGTACGGCGTCGGCCGCCATGTTTCCTCCGGTGATCGACTCTGACTCAAGCGGCGCCAAAGTCGCAGGAGGCACTAGAACCGCCCTCCAAGCCCTCTAGAAGACCGCTAGAGCGGGCGGCGGGCGGGATCGACGCAGCGGTGCACGGCCTCGACGAGGCGGTGCGCGCGGTCGTTCATCCGGCCGATGGTGCGCGAGCCGGCGTTCTGCACGTACGCGAAGGCGAGCTCGCGGTCCGGGTCGGCGAAGACGAACGTGCCGTTGGCGCCGTCGAAGCCGAAGGCGCGCGGGCCGAGGCCGGCGGAGGCGGGGAAGACGGGGCTGTCGGGCAGCATGAAGCCGAGCCCCCAGGTGCTGGGCAGCAACACCACCCGGCAGGTGCCGCGGGAGTACGGGCGGGCGACTTCGGCGGTGACCTGCGGCCCGATCGCCCTGAAGCCGTCCACCTCCCCCACCAGGGCGGCGAACAGCCGGGCGAGGCCCTGCGCACTGGCCACGGCACCGTACGAGGGGTCCTCGACCTCCGGGTCGAGGGCGTCGTGGAGCCGCATGCTGCCGATCATCGCCCGGTGGGTCAGCGAGCCGGGGTCGCCGAGCGCCCGGAGCATGGCGAGCTCGGTCCCGGGGTCGGCGCCGTCCATGAGGGCCTCGGCCTTGGACTCCATCATGGTGGCGAGGTGTGCACCGGAGCCGGCGGGCAGCCCGATGTGGGCGTCCAACCCCAACGGGGCGGCGAGGTGCCGGGCGAAGTACCGGCCGGCGGTCAGCCCGGTGCGGCGCCTGATCAGCTCGCTCAGCAGGTGCCCGTAGGTGGTGGCGTGGTAGCCGTGCGCGGTGCCGGGCTCCCACTCGGGCCGCGCGGCGGCCAGCGCCCGGGCAACGGGGGCATGTTCTCTCAGCCCCTCGGGCGTGATCGGCGCATGATCGAGACACACGACCCCGGACCGCTGGGCAAGGACCATGCGGGGAGTGATGGAACCCTTCCCGTGCTCGCCGAACTCGGGCCACACCACGCCCACGGGCTCGTCGAGATCCAGCCCCTCCTGCTCGACGAGGTGCAGGAAGGCGGCGGTGACCAACGCCTTGGTCGGCGAGGCCAGCACGGCCAGGGTGTCGCGCCGCCAGGGATCGGCCCTCTCGGGACCGGCCCAGCCGCCCCACACGTCCACGACGGCCCGCCCGCGGTAGTACACGCAGACGGCCGCCCCCAGTTCCTCCCCGTCGGCGAAATTCTCCGCGAACACCCGCCCGACCTCGTCGAACCCGTCCTCGACCGTCCCTGCCTGGGGATACTGCTGCACCGTCGTCCATCCTTCGCGCGGGAGTGACCGCGGCCGTCCAGCCGGCCGACACGGGCCCATCTATACGAGCCCCACTCGCACCGCACTCAAGCCAAACTCCAGCGCCCCGCCTCTGGCCCGACACCCCCCCACAAGCCACACCACAGCCGAAGGAGTCCGGGGCCGCACGTGCGGAAACCGCGACGTCCGCACGTTCGCCCAGCTGCCGGCGGAGCGGACCACACACCTCAGCGACTTCTCGGCCTGTCCGTGGCTGTGCGCGGAAGTGCCCTGTCGTACGCCCGTGTTGCCGTCGGCGTGGCTCCCGATTTCCTTACGGAGTCATGCCGCCGCAGCCTCGGCAATGAGATGTTCCAGAGGCGAATCCTTGACACCCGCGTCAGCAGCTCGATAGAAGCGAAAGGAGCCGACTGGCGGCAGCTGCCACGCCACGGTCTGCGCCCCGCGCAAGAACCTCGACGACTTGCCTGTGCGCTTGTACCGCATCCTTTGCCCTCGCCTCCCAGGCGACCTTTTCTTCGAACGCTGAACGATATCTTGGATCGGCCGCAGCCGAGGCCTCTTCCCATTGCGTCGTCTTGTAAATCGAGGTGATCAAGTCAATCACCTCCACTCGACACTGCGCCTCAGGGTGACCTGCCAGTTCCATAAGGAATGGAACCGTGACCGGCGTGACCTCAGACACCACGAAACCTAGCGCACAGACCCTATCCGACAATTCATCTACAGCCGCACACGCAGCTGGCCCATCGGCCCACGCTGCCCGCGAAAGCAAAGCGGGAATACCACCTGCCGAGCCAGTTGCGTCCGACAGGTCGGCCCAACGCACTGCGGCCAACCGCTTGAGAACTCTACCCACTACGGCGCCCCATTTCCTGGGTATAGGTCAGCGATTCGGAGCCTGGCCATGACGAGTTGACACGATCCACAAGCCGGAAGGAGGTCCCTGTATCGCGGGTGATCGAATGGTTTACGGAGGACCGCCAAGCTACTGCTCCCTCGAACTAGGTCCCTGGCTTCCATCGCCTGCGCGATACATCCGATCTCGGCACAACCACCATGATGGCTCTGATCTAGAACCCTACGAAGAGGAAGGGGGAGGCTCCGCCTTGCCTCTCCAACCCTGCGCGTACTTACGTCAAAGTACGCACCTCCCGAAGGGGTCAGTAGCACACTGACGCGGGACCGCGCACACGATTGGCGGACATCCACAACCAGCGGTTCTGTACTGATCCGGATCCTTACCCACTCATCTTCAGCGACGATCACTCAGGCATTCGGAGCGGAATCACCCGGCTACGCTCGAGCGGCGCGACCGCAGCAAAGGCCGTGGGTGAGGCGGAAACGGCTGTGGTGTGCACGGCGAAGGAGGGAACCACCACCGCGCTCTCAGCTCGGGCCCCTCCGGCCTCAGCCGTTGCTTCACCACGTTCCTCCGCAAGGCCGGCCTCCGCCGCATCCGCTTCCACGACTTCCGCCACTCGACTGCGACCCTGCTCCTGGAACAGGGCATCGAACTCGTCGTGATCAAGGAATTCCTCGGTCACGCCCACGTCGGCGTTACCGCCACCGTCTATGCCCACGTCCGGCTCCGCCTCCAACGCGACGCCATCGACACCCTCAGCACCGCGCTCAACGGCCCGGCGATTACCGAGACAACCGCCAGCGACGGCGAAGAACCGCCATCCTGCGCCGCTCTCGTCCGCTGACGTTGCCGTCAACTACTGCCGTCAAACAGCCCTGAAGCCCCCACCAGTAACATCTGGTGGGGCTTCAGGTTTGCTGCCGCGATCGAATGAAGCGATCGGCGGCGTAAATGACAGCCTTACGCCTTGCCTATCCCCTCGGCGATGCGTCGAGCCGCATCATCTGCCACCTCACTCCATACGGCCAAACCCTCCGATTCGAATGCCTTCAAGAGAGCCTGTCGAACTTCATTCAGCGGGTGACCAGTATGGGTTTGACGTACGTTCGCAACGGCTCTTTGAAACTTCTCCAGGTGCTCTTGAACGCGCGGCATATCCTTATCGTAGTCGGCAGGATCAACCATCCGGACATCACCACCCATCACACTCAGTACTCTACAGCGATCAGAAATTCCTGCGATAGATCTGCTCCAAGTGCGGCATGGCCCCTGGGCCGAAGATGTGCTCGACCCTTCCGCTCACCTCGTAGTGACACGGGTGGTTATATGCCCTTCCGCCCGCAGTCGTTCGTAGGTGCACTTACACATGCGGAAGATAAGGATGGCTGGGCGATCGCCAGAAGTGGCTCCCACCAAACGTTGCCGCGGCACTGAGGGTATCCGCGTCACCGGGGCTTACCCGGTAAGTGAACAGGTTTCCCGGCTGCCCGACAGATCCGCCAGCAGAATTCTCCCGAGCCGCCGTACCACTCAACCCATTGGTTTCGATGTTGTCGGCATGAGATGAGCTTGTCCCATGCACGAAGTCCATCGACTCATTGCAGTTGTGCACGAGGACCGGAGTGGCCCCCGCCAGCACATAGTACGTGTGCTGGCGCCCCCTGGCGGGGGCGGCGAGGTGCGGGTCCGCCGTCAACCGTCAAAAAACCCAGCGGCCCCACCAGAAAGAGATCCGGTGGGGCCGCTGGGTTTTTATGTGGAACCAGTGACGGGGTCATCCCCCGGGGAGATGCCGACCCTGACGCATCCGATCACTTTGAGCGGATGCGGATCGAGGTAGAGCTGAAAGTAGTATCCCGCTCGCTCACGGTCGTCCACGTAGCCCACAAGAAGGCCCCGCTCTCCCATTTCGGCAAGACTCGCAAGGCATTCCGTGGCCCCGACGACCGACCTGCCGCGCCGTTGCGTGGCTGTCACCCTGCGACGCAGGGTGCCCCGAAGCATCGGCGCCAGAACGGGGTCGAGCCAGACATTGAAATGTGCTCCAGAAAGCAGTGCATTTTTGGCCTGAATACTGACCTCGGATCCGGACTCCCACGCAGCGAGCAGTTCACTCGCGGATACCTCGTTCATCTCATCGCCGCCTGACGGTTGACCAGGTCTCCCCGAGGTCGAAGCTAATCTCGTCGGCCAAGATTTCACCGACAATGAGATGCTCGTCTTCACCCCAGTTTTCATATGTCGTGTCGTGGATCTGAATATTCCTCGACGGCCCGATGGCGGGATCGATGCCTGCCACCCTGATGCGCAGCATCACACCCCTGCCAACCCACTTCTCGCCCAGAGTTTGGGCAGACTCCGCGGCGGTTTCGGGGTCATCCGTCCACGACGTGAAGTTGCTGTCTGTCTGGTTTGCACCCGAGTGCTGTTCGATGGTCCTGTTGCCTCCGACGGGAACCGAACGGCCTTCAGCAGCGGCATCGTAGCGGTTGTGCCCCTCGGCAAGACCGCGATACAGATACCCGTCCTGGTTCCGTCCACAGTTGTGAACGAGGACCGGGGTGGCGCCTGCGAGCACATAGTACGTGTGGAAGTCGTTGACGGTGAGGTTGTGGGTGGTAACTGCGTAGGGGTAGTTGCGCTTGGCCTTGACCGTGACGGTGGTGCCGTCGGGGCGGCGGAGCTGGTCACCGGGGTTGAATTCGCCCGCGTCGACCCACTGGCGGCGGGTCTCGTTCCAGTGCGGGTGGTGGAAGGTCGAGGTGAGGTCGGTCGGCGGGGCCCTCGGGTTGGAATCGTCGGTGAGGGTGAGGTCCGTGAACTCCTTGTCGTCGGGGGTGGTGATGGTGGCCGTCACCTGTTGCGGACGGGTTTCGCCGGTCTGCGGGTCCGTGGCGAGGACGGTGTCGCCGACGCGGACGTCCTGGATCTCTTTGGTCGTGCCGTCGGCCATCTGGACGCGGGTGCCGGTCGGGAAGCTGTTCCGCTTGACCTTGCATCCCGTTCCTGCGCTCGACTCCCCGCCTCCGCTGCTGTGGGAATCGGCGGAGCCGGAGTTCACCTCCGTGTCGGATGTCTCGCGTGTGGCTTTGGCTTCCGTTCCGGCGCTGTCGGTGGCGGTTTCCTTGCCGGCTTTCTCCGATGCCGACTGGGCTGCTTTGGCCTCGGCGTCGCGCGCTTCCTTGGCCGCCGACTTGGCCCGGGTCATCGCGTCGGACGCGCGGGAAACCCCCCGTTCGGCTTCGTGGATGGCGTCGTAGGCCTTGTTGACCTCCTTGTAGATCTTGAAGGCCTTGATGCCGACCTTGATGGCCTTGGCGATCTTGCCCCACGGGACGGCGCCCAGGGCCGTGTTGATGCAGGCCATGACGTCGCCCTTGGTGAAGCAGTCGCGGGCGTCGTTGTAGCCGATCAGGTCGCCGATGAGGTTGACGACCTCGTGGATGAGGTGGGCGCGCCTCTTCTTGGCCTTGTCGAGCGATGCGTTGGCCTGCCGCAGCTCCCGGCCGGCGCTCGATACCGCGTCGTCCTCCCAGAGCGGGGGACTCACGAACTCTTCCGATTCCTCGCACCCGCTGGTGCAGGGCGTCATGAGCCCGCTGGGGTCGGACGCATTGACAGGGCTGTTGTTTGCGTAGGCGTAGGCGTTCCACTGCTGTGGATCGCCGGCGTTGATGAGCGGGTCGGGGCTGATGAAGCGGCCCGTCTTCGGGTCGTACTCGCGAGCGCCGAGGAGGGTGAAGCCAGTGGACTTCTCCTCGGTGCCGCCGACGAAGCCCTTGTCGCCCGCCCAGCTGTCCGGAGCCGGCGGGGTGCCGCGGTCGTTGCCGAAGGGGTCTGTGGCGCGGCGGACGTGGGCGAGGTCGGTGGCCTTGAACTGGACGCCGCCCGTGCCGTGGTGGTCGGAGCTCTGGTAGGTGAGGTCGGACTCGCCGCCGGTGGTGGTGCGGGTGACGGACAGGCCGCCGGGGGCCGCGTAGGTGCGGACGTTGGTGACCTTGCCGGTGGTCGTGTTGAGGGTGATCTGGTCGGTGCCGAGGTTGAGGGTGGTGCTGTCCGGGTCCCGGCGGATGAGCTGGTTGCCGCCCGTGTCGTAGAGGTAGCTGGTGTTGCCCTTCTCGCCGGTTCCGGTGATCTTGTCGAGCTTGCCCTGGCTGTTCCAGGTCAGCGTCCGGGTACCGGGGGTATCGGTGATGGAGGCGGTGTTGCCGCCTGCGTCGTAGGTGTACGAGATGACCTTGGTGCCGGCCGGGCCGGTTTCCGTCGAGGTCATCAGGGCGTGCGGGCCGCCCGTGCCGCCGCCCGTCTTCGGGTCGGTGGAGGGGGAGTTCTGGCGGCCGCCGAAGGTCTGGGTGACCGTCGTGTCCTTGGCCGCGTCGCCCGTGACGTCCTTGCGGACCAGCTTCTTGCGGTTGCCGATCAGGTCGTACTCGTACTGCTGCCAGTACGGAGCCGGGCCGCCCACGCTGGGCTTGCCCGCGGCGTCGACCGCCGGACCGTTCGCGTTGGCGCAGCCTCCGATGCCCCGGACGCTCGGCTGCGGGGCGGTGGTCTGGGCGCCCGTGTCGGTCCAGGCCTGGGTCAGTCGGCCCAGGTAGTCGTGGGTGAAGCACTGGAGGTCGCGCTTGGCGCCGTCCTGCGTGTTACCGATCGAGGTCAGCTGGCCGACCTGGTTGTAGGTGTAGTCGACGACGTCGACGCTGGCCCTGGCCGCGGTCTGCTTGTCGAGCGTGGAGCGGACGGGGCGGCCGGTCGCGATGTCGTAGTCGAGCGTGGAGACGACCTGCAGGCCGCTCTCACCGACCGTCGTACGAATGGTCTGACCGTACGCGTCGAAGAGCACGCGTGCGACGTAAGGGGTCCGGACCCCCGCAATGGTGCCGTCGAGCGTGGAGAGGTTGCCGGACCCGTCCGTGCCGATGGCCAGGGACTCGACACCGAGCCCTGCCTTCGCAATGGCCGGCAGGTCCGACTGGACCAGCTGCCCGTACGCGTCGTAGGTGTTCTTCGTCTCGTAGACGCCGGCCAAGTCCTTCTCGACCGGAGGGATCGTCACCTTGGTGCCGAGGGGGCGGTAGCCGCCGTCGTAGCCGGTGACTTCGGTGACGTAGGCGCTGCCGCCTGCCCCGCCGACGTAGCGGGTGCTCGTGGCGGGCTTGCCCACCGCCTTGGTGTCGTAGGTGAAGCCGCCCACCTGCTTGGCCGGGTCGACGGCCTTGCCCTCGTACGTGGCCGCGGTACGACCGAGGAGGTCGACGAGGGTGGTGGCGCTCTTGCCCCTGCCGTCGGTGACGGTGGTGAGGTTCTTGCTGTCGTCGTAGACGGTGGTGCTGGTGCCGGAGTCCGGGTCGGTGGTCTTCACCAGCCGGCCGAGGAGGTCGTAGGCGAAGGTCCACTCGTTGCCGGCGGCGTCCTTGCGCCGGAGCTCCTTGCCCTGCGCATTGCGCTCGTACGTCGTCTCGTCGTACGCCCCGGTGGGAGCGTTCGACTTGTACTGGCGCAGGTGCGACGTGGTGCCGTTGCTGACCGTCGCCGTCGCGTGGCCGCCGTTCGGCGGAATGGTGCGGGTCTCGTCAGCGCCCGGGTACTCCGTCCTCGTGCGCCACTGCTCCACGCCGTACGACTGGAAGACGGAGGCAGTGGTCCGGCCCAGGCCGTCGAAGACGGAGATGGTCTGCGCCGGGATCTTGCTGTCGGGCTGGACGCCGCCGTTCGGGAGGAACAGCGCCCCTGACGGGGCAGCCTCGTCGTTGTAGTACGGGGCGCTCGTCTTGACCTGGCGGCCGTGGGAGTCGAACAGGGCGTCGGTGACCAGGCGGCCCTTGGCCCCTGACACCGTGTTCGCCTGCGTCTGACGGATCCGGCCGAGGCCGTCGTAGATCGTGTAGCTCGTGGTGTACGTCTGCTTGTTGCCCATCAGCGCCTGGCTCAGGACGCTGGACGGCGCGTTGGTGCCGTTCATCGCGTACGAGTACTTGCGTACGGGCAGTGCGCCCTTCGCGCGCTCCTGGCCGGGCTGCCAGATGGACGTGACACGACCGAAGGCGTCGTACTCGCGTTCGGCGACGTGCTTGTTCTCGTCCGTGGACTTCAGCGGCAGCGAGCGGCCGGGGTCGAGGGTCGTGGTCGTCTTCCAGCCCAGCGGGTTGGTGTGGGTGACCGCGGTGGGCAGGCTGCCGGTGGCCGGCTTGTACTCGGTCGTGGTCACCGCCCCGTCGGGGTGGGCGGCGTCCTTGCGGACCTTGTTGGTGTTGCTGGTGACGCGACCGTACGCGTCGTACGTGGAGGTGGAGTTGAGGCGGTAGACCGGCTTGCCCGCGTCGTCGTACTTCTCCAGGACCGCGGTGCCCGTCTGGTCGCCGGTCGCGCCGGCCTGCTTGGCGGGCTGGTTGTCGAAGTAGGCGACGGTGTCGCCGACCGTGTTCGCGGTGGTCGGGGTCTGGCCGCAGGCCCCGGAGAGGACGAGGGTGCGGGAGACGAGCTCGGTCGGGGCGCCACCGGGGCCGGCGGCGTACTCGAACTCGGTGCACAGCCGCTGCGCCGGGCGGGACAGGTCCTGCTTGTCGTCGACCCGGAGCGGGCGCGAGAAGAGGGTGTCGTCGTACTCCGAGGTGCGCTCGCTGGTGCGCCAGGTGCCATCCGCCAGCTTGGCCCGGCTCGTGACCTTGGCCGTGTTCTGGGCGCGGGCGGTGATGGCCGGCATGCCGCCGGACTGGGCGCGGGTGGCCGTGGTGTGCTTGCCGAGCCAGGGGGTGGTGACCTCGTCCGCGATGACGGTTCCGCCGTCGCGGTCGTACGTCTCGGTCTGGAGGACCCGCCCGGACAGGACCTCCTCGTCCTTGATGCTGCCGCCGTGGGCGTCGGTGAGGATGACGCTGCGCTTGCTGCCGTTGGCGAGGACGTCGCCGTCCATGCCGCGCAGGTACGTGGCCACGCTCTTGGTGCGCGGGCCCTCGGCGGCGTTGCCGTTGCCCGTGCGGGTGGTGACCGTGGCGAAGCCGCGGAACTGGTCCCACGTGCGGGTCTTGGGGTCGGCGAACTCGGAGTCGTTGCGGTGCCAGGCGATGCCGCCGCCGTACTCGTAGTCGGTCACGGTGGTCACCTGGCCGGCGACCATGTCCTGCTGGGTGACCGACTGGACGACGACCTTGTGGAACCAGTCGTTGACGGGGTCCTCGTAGGACTGCTTCGGCAGGTACCACTTGACCGGCATGCAGGCCATCGTGTTGGCGTCGTCGGAGGACGGCATGGTGCCCTTGACGCGGGAGCACTCCGGGGCCTTGTAGACGACGTTGATCAGGCCGCCGGTCTCGGTGGTGATCTTCTGGATGCGTGGCCGGTTGTAGCGCGGCGCCGAGGCTTCGGTGCCGTCCGGGCGCTTTACCACGCCGTCAACGCGGTTGGGAATCTGCAGCGGCTCGAACGTCACCGGCGGCAGCTTCTGTTCCGTCTTGCCGTTGGAGGCCCGGCGCTCGACCGAGTCCAGCCAGAGGGTCGGTGACGAACCGTCGCCCGGGTCCTGGAAGGACTGATTGAGGAGGTAGGTGTCGACCCGGCGGTAGCCGGTGCCGGCCAGCACCTCAGTGTTGATCTTCGTGAGGCGCTTGGTGGTGAAGTAGGTGGGCGAAAGGTTCAGGCACTGGCCGGTGGCCGCGCACTCCTGGTCGACGGGGGTGTCGGGCCAGGACTTCGCGTTGGCCTTGGTGCGCTGGGCAGGGTCGCAGGTGATGGCGCCGGCTGCGAAGCAGCGCTCCGCGGTCTCGAACAGGATCTGGGCGGCGGGCTTGGCCGCGCCCTTGGCCGCGATCTGCTCGGGCAGGCGCTGGCCGTAGCCGATCCAGGTCGGGTAGCTGCCGCGCTGGTAGCGGGTCGGGCTGCCGTTGCCGTTGTTCTGGCCGCCGCCGCGGCCGTAGTGGTTGTCCTCCTGCTCGTAGCGGTAGCTGGTCAGGTTCTGGTGCGGGTCCACGACGTAGTCGAGGTTCCACTGCCAGCCGAGCTGCTGCCACGTGCTGTTGGCCGGGGTGTCCGCGCCGAGGCACTTGTCCTGGCCGCTGTTGAAGTAGACGGGGACCGTGGAGACCGACTTGGCTTCGGGGTCGGTGCCGTCACCGCCGGGGAGGCGGTTGGAGCCGAAGTAGTACTGGGTTCCGTCGGTGGTGGTGACCTTGAACGCCTCGCCCTTCCAGGCGGAGTTGCGCTGGCCGGTCAGCCGCTCGACCTTCGTGCCGTCGTCATTCTGCAGGCGGTAGACGCAGGTGGCGTCGTCGCGGACGATCTGCCCGGAGTGCCCGGCGAGGTTCAGGGAGAGGATGTCGCCGGCCCAGCACTCGTCGCCGGAGTCCTTGATGCCCGCGTCCTTGCACCCCTTGTACGAGCGCGAGATCGAGCCGGGGCTCCAGTCCCAGCCCTCGCCGATCGGGCCGGCCTGGGCGTTGGTCGACGCCGTGCGCCCGTCCACGGAGGACGAGTCGTAGCCGAGGGAGATGCCCGGCCCGGCGCCGGCGATGCCGTTGGGCACCTCGACGGTGTAGCCGTAGGTGAAGTTCGCGGCGTTCGCCCCGGCCTGCCAGGAGGCGGACGGCTGCAGCGGGGTGGCCGTGTAGTCACCGCTGGCGCCCTGCGGGCCCGCCTCGACGGCGATGGCCAGGTCCTGCGGGGCGAGCATCTGCGGGGCCGCCGGTGCCGACTTTGCTCCGCCGGGCTGCCCCTTCGCTACGGGAGTCCCGTGGACGTCGACTTTCGCGATCAAGCGCCCCGAGGCGTCCCGGTGCGAAGCCAGAGGCGTGCGGGTGGTGCAGCCGGGGGCGCCGGGAGTGGTCAGGGCGCAGGTGGGCAGCTGCACCAAGGCGGCGCGGTCGGCCCAGTTGGCTCCAGCGGCCTTGGCCCACGCCGAGATGTCGAGACCGACTTCGACCTTGCCCGCCGGAGCGGCTCCCGGGGCGCTGCTGACGGCGACGAGTGCACCGTTGACGCCGGCCGCGCGGGCCTTGTCCGGGTCCTTCACCTCGACGCGCAGCGTCGTGTCCTGGCCGGAATCGGCTGCCGAACCTCCGATGGCCTGGCTAGAAAAGACTGCCGAGCGATTCGCGCCATTTACAGATGTAATCCAGACAGGGAGCTCACCGGCTCGAACCGCCCCCACGCCCGAAACTCCACGGGAGCCGTTCTTTGATTCAACGGCGACCGTCGACACCCCGGACGGGAGCTTCTTGTTCGAATCCTGTGTCCATTTTCGGCCAGACGGCGACGACTTGGCCGCAGGTTTTGCGTCAGACCCCTTGACCGGTTTCGCATCCGGCAGTGGCGTATTCGGCGGAACCCACACTTCAGGCGGTTTCTCCGCCGCTTCGACCACGGGAAGCCCCAGGCCGGAGAAGAGCACTGCGAACGCGGCCACGACCGCGACGCGAGAGCGCCCGGGTCGCGAGCGCACGAATAACCCACGTCTACGAGACAACCGAATCCCCCCACGGACACAGAAGAGCGTGAACTCCGGGCAGACGTATCCCAGAGGGAACGCACCTTACGGAGCATGCGTTCGATTTGACAGCGGAGTTTTACATTCCCCTCAAGTGACCCATATCACCCATGGGCCATACAGGCATCTCTCCACCCAAAGCGGACCGGCAAATCCTAAAGATCATTGACATGGTTGCAGTCGTGAAGGAAAAGTGCGGCTGACTTCTGTCCGTCTCACAGCCAAGGGGGGCAATGCACGTGAGGCCGTCATTCCTTGAACCACGGACTCCGCGAACTCCGCGGAAACCAAGTCCGCCAGGCCACCGACAAGGCGCCCTGCGCATCGCGCTGCTTCCCGTCGCCGGGGCAGCCGTTCTCTCGCTCGGCGCGGGCCTGATCGCGGCTCCGCCCGCCGCGGCCGACGACGGCTCCCGCGGTCATGGACCGGGGCGGAGCGCTTGGCCCGCTCCCCCATCCAAGCCCGCTCCGAGCGCGCAGGAAGCAGCCATCACCAAAGCCCTCGCCGAGGCCAGGAGCAGCGGAAAGCGGGTGGCGATCGCCGAGCTGACGACGGCGGACCGGCAGACCTTCGCCAACCCGAGCGGCACGCTCAGCACCGACACCAGTGCCGTGCCGGAGCGCGTCAAGGGCCAGGACGGCAAGTGGCGCACGCTCGACGCGACGCTCCTCACCGCTGCCGACGGCACCGTCGTCCCCACCGCGGTTTCCTCGAAGCTCGGTTTCTCCGGCGGCGGTTCGGGCCCCATGGCCGCAATGACGACCGGCGACGGCAAGAAGGTGGCCTTCAAGACCCCGTTCACGCTCCCCAAGCCCACGCTCCTCGGTGACAGCGCCCTCTATCGGGACGTGCTGCCGGACGTGGACCTGCGGCTGACCGCGGACCGGCAGGGCGGCTGGAGCCAGGTCCTGATCGTCCGTACCGCGCAGGCCGCCGCCAACCCGGCCGTCCGCAAGCTCCGGCTCGACGTCGAGGCAGACGGGCTGGCCGTCAGCAGCGACGCTGCCGGCAACCTGGAGGTCAAGGACACCAGCGGTCGGACCCGCTTCACCAGCCCGACCTCCTTCATGTGGGACTCCGCCGGCGCCGCGTCCGCCCCGGCCGGCGCCGGCTCCGCCCAGCGCCTGAGCAAGTCGGCCGGCGCCGACGCCCCGCAGGCCTCACGCGCCTCCGAAGAAGTGCCTGCCCCGTCCAGTGCGGACGGCCCGGGTGCGGGCGCAGCCGTGAAGCCGGTCCGGGCGACCGCCGACGCCAGGGGCGTCGAACTGGTACCCGACGCGGAGCTGCTGAGCAAGGGCACCGGCCCCTGGTACATCGACCCGGGGTGGAACCCCACGATCGACAACGGCAACCAGGCCTGGGCGCAGGTCCAGGAGGCCTACCCGGACACGAACGAGTTCAACGGCACCGAGCACGGGCAGGACAAGCCGGCCACCGGCTACTGCGGCTACAACGTCGGCAACCCGCCCTGCACGGGCATCGGCCGTACCCGCGCCTACTTCCAGATCGGCGTCGACCCGCGTCTGTACAACACCGAGGTCATCAGCGCGACGTTCTCCGCGACCGTGATCTCCTCCTCCAGCCCCCACACCGCCACGCCGATGGGCCTGTACTCCACCAACGCCATCGGCAACCCGACGAGCTGGAACCGACAGCCCTGCGGCACCCGGTCCACGATGCAGGGCTGCAGCAAGGTCGGGCACACCAACATGTCGGGCACCGGTCAGATCGACTTCAACGTCACCGACCTGGTGAAGGCCGCCGTCCGGTCCCAGTGGCCCACGATCACGGTCGGCCTCGCACCCGACGACGAGTACAACAAGTACCACCGGCAGCGCTACGAGAACACCCCGCACATCACCGTCGAGTACGACATCACACCCACCGTGTGGTGGCCCCGCACCCGGCCCACCCCCGGCTTCGCGAGCTCGGCCTCGTACGCCGACTGCCGCACGCCCGGCGCCGCGAACCCCTGGGACAACCCGGGCTGGGTCGGAGCCAACAGCGACGTCACCCTCACGACCTCCACGTATTCGGCCACGAAGCGCCAGCTGTGGACCGCCTTCCAGTACTGGGACGACGACGACAACGGCAGGACGTACTCCGCCGAGACCGGCTGGAACGGCGACTACGGCGACGTCACGGTCAACGTCGGCCCGCTGGTCGACGGGCACCAGTACGGCTGGGCGGCCCGCACCACGGACGGCACGCTGACCAGCGCCGACACGGCGTGGTGCTTCCTCCGCGTCGACCGCACCCCGCCCACTGCATCCGTCGCCTCCACCGACTTCCCCGCCGCGGGCACCATCAACGCGCACCCCAAGCGCGTGGGCGAGGAAGGCACCTTCACCCTCAGCGGCACCGACCCCGCCCCGCCCGGCGGCGGCCGCAGCTCGGGCCTGGCCTGCGCCCGCTGGACGACCGACCCCGTGAAGGCTGCGGCCGTCAACTGGAAGTGCACCGACACCGACACGGGCATCGCCAAGCTCACCGACGGCAAGGCGACCGTCAAGTACGCCCCGCAGGGCTGGGGCACGAACTTCCTCTACTTCCAGACGCAGGACAACGCGGGCAACCTGTCCCAGCCCGTCGCGTACAGCTTCTACGTCCCGTCCAACCCGAACAGCCCGGCGCCGATCTTCGGTGATGTCACGGGCGACCGGAAGGCCGACATCCTGCTGCCCGACAGCTCGGGCGCGCTGCGGGTGATCGGCGCCGGCGCCGACCCGGCCGCCGCGCCCAAGGCCGGCATCGAGTCCGCGCCCGGCGGGAACGGCTGGAACGCCGTTCAGATCAGCCACCGCGGCAGTCCCGGCTGGGCCCTCGTCGACGACCTGTTCGCCCATGCACCGGCGAGCCCGCTGCTCTCCCTGTACCGCAACGACGGCATCGAAGGCCGCTTCGACAGCCAGGACATCATCCCCGTGACGAAGCCGACCGGCTGTGCCACGGCCGCAAGCGCGCCGATCGATTGCTCGGCCCACGGCTACGGTCCGGACTGGTCCAAGGTCACCCAGATCGCTGCTCTCGGTTCCGTCACAGGGGACTCCGACGCCAAGGCGAACGCCCTGCCCCGCACCTCTCTGCTCTTCGTGGAGAAGGGCAGGCTGTGGTTGGCCCTGGCAGGAGCCGGCAACCAGCTGGACGCCCGCGCGATCCTCCTCTCCGCGAATGACACCCGCTGGGACGGCTACGACCTGATCACTCCCGGCCGCGCCCAGGGGACGGATTTCCCCACACTGTGGGCCCGGTCCAAGGCCGATGGCACACTGCACGCCTTCTCCGTCAAGGGCACCAGGCAGGCGCCCGATCTCACCGGCTTCACCGACCCGGCCGCTGGCCCGATATCCGGCAAGGTCGACCCGAAGACCTACCCGCGAGTCGGATCCGACGGGGACCTGAACGGGGACGGCATCCCGGACCTGTGGGCCGTTGACACCAACCAGCAGCTCGTCGCCTTCAACGGCACGGGCACCGCGCCCAACGGCACTATCGTCCCCCACCCGACCGTCACCGGCATCGACCCGGCCACCGTCGCCCTGGGCAGTCTCAACCTTCCCACCGGCCGCTGGGCGCTGACCGGCCAGAACGGCGCCACCACCCCTGACTCCGTCGGCACGAACCACGCGACGGCGGCAGGCAACGTGAAGATCGCCGCCGGGGCCGAGAGCATCGGCGGCCGTGCCACCCAGTACGCGGCCTTCGACGGCAAGCAGTCGCCCGCAACGCTCACCGCCGCGCGCCCGGCCCTCGACACGCGCAAGAGCTTCACCCTCAGCACGTGGGCCAAGGCCGACGCCGGCGGCGGTGTCATCGCGAGCCAGGACGGCAACCGCGCCAGCGCCTTCATCCTCTACCCCGACCGCAGTACCGGCCGCTGGCTGTTCGCCCTGGCTTCGGCCGACGACAACGGCTGGCCGTTCGACTACACCGACATCAACACCGAAGCGGCCCGGTTCACGCCCGATACCTGGACCCAGCTGACCGCCGTCTACGACGCCGGCACCGGCCGCATGAGCCTCTACGTCAACGGTGTACTCGGTGCCAGCGGCATCCACCGGGCCGCCACGAGCCCGGCGCCGAGCGGGCCGCTCGTGCTGGGCCGGTTCAAGGCGGACGGAATCGGCCAGGACCACCTCAAGCAGGGAGGCATCAGCAACTTCACCGTCTACCCGTACGCCGCCGCCCCGACCGCACCGGACGCCACCGGCCCGATCTCCCTGACGGCGTCGGCCGGCAACTGCGTCGACAACGACTTCAACCGGGCTGAGGACGGCAACAAGATCCAGATCGCCTCCTGCAACGGCACCGACGCCCAGAAGTTCCAGATCCGGGGCGACGGAACCATCCGGACCCAGGGCATGTGCCTCAACGCGACCAACGCGGGCACCGCGAACACCACGCCCGTCGAACTCCGGGCCTGCGACAGCGCCGCCCCCGGTCAGCGGTTCCTGCCGCGGGCGGACGGCAGCATCCACCACCCCGCCTCCGGACGCTGCCTCGACCTGGGCAACTTCGACACCACGCCCGGCAAGCAGCTGTGGCTGTTCGACTGCAACCGCAGCCCCGCCCAGCGGTGGACCGTCCCCGCTCTGAGCACGGCCCCGCTGCCCGTCCCCGTCCCGTAAGCACGTCCGCGTGAACGCATGAACCCATGAACCCATGAACGCAGCGGCTGTTCCCTCGCGCATCGAGGGGGCAGCCGCTGTCATGTGGGCATCGTGCGGGAGCACGTGGGCCATCGGGCTCCCACTGCGGGAAAGGCGATCGGTTCTTTCTCCGCGACCGAGGAGAATCCGGGCATGGGGACGGACATATACGGGTTCATCGAGTGCCGGTGGAACCGGTGGCTGGACGAGGACGACCGCTCGTGGCATTCGGCGGTCGACCTCGCGCACCTCTACAACGGCCGCTCCTACGTGGCCTTCGGGTGCCTCTTCGGCGTCCGCAGCGATGCCTTCCCACCGCTCGCCGCGGGCCGGGGATTGCCCTCCGACGCATCGCAGGAGGTGCGCGCCGACTTCGCGGACGGGCGAGACGCGCGCAGCGCGTCCTGGATCACGTGGGCGGAAGTCGCCGCCGCCGACTGGGAGGAGGCCGCGTCCGAGGTCGACGAGTGCGTGCACGAGTACCGGCGGGGTGCAGACGGGGCCTGGGAGTTCCACGGCCGCAACACGAGCCTGGACCGGTTCGCCGAGCTGTCCGGGCCCTCCAGCCCGCACGCCCTGTACCGGGCCGGCCGCGTTTGGCCGGAGGGCACCGAGTGGCGCGACGGGGAGCGTCTCTTCCGTATCGGTCGGCTCCGGCGGAAGCATGCCGTGGCGGACGGAGACTGGGGCCCCGTCTGGGCGGTCATGCGCACCCTTGCCGGTCTGCACGGGGCCGCGGGCGTTCGGCTGGTCGTGTGGTTCGACGGGTGACACATGGCTGATCGACTAGGGTGCCGGGGCGGCCCTCGGGCCGTGGTCGTAGCCGTGGGCGTGTGCGTGGAAGGGAAGGGGTTTCGGGTGGCGGAGATACCGGAGGCGGGCGGGACCGCCGAGCGGGGGCCGACGGGTGAGGCGGGCGGCTCGGGGTCTTCGTACCCATCGCCATCGCCATCGCCATCCCCGGCCCCGTCTTCGTCTCCCTCACCATCTCCTTCTCCTTCTCCCTCTTCTCCCTCGCCTTCCTCTTCTCCCTCGCCCTACCCGCCTGCCGGGCCTTGGGCCGCGCCACGGCCGTGGCCCTCCGCGGAGGAGTGGGCTGCGGCGTACGGCGCGGGGGCGGGGCCCACGGTGGTCGCGGCGCCGGCGGGGTCGCGGTACCACGAGCAGGCGCGGAACGGGCGGCAGGGCTGGTGGCGGCGGCTCGGTGAGCTGTTCGCGGTGGTCGGGCTGCTGTTCGTCGGGGTGGTCGTGGTGACCGGTGTCGGGATGGTGGCCGCCACCGCCCTGGGAGCGGAGGCCGCCCCCGACGACGGCGAGGCGCTGCTCGCGGACCCGCTGGTGGACAACGTGCTCGGGCTGCTCGTGCTGGCGGTCGCCATACCCGTGGTGATGCTGGCGGTGCGCTGGTGCGGCTCCCGCCCGGCGGGGACGCTGGCGTCGGTGGCCGGCCGGGTGCGGTGGAGGTGGCTCGGGCTGTGCGCCGCCGTCGCCTTCCCGTTCATCGCCGCGCAGCTGGGCGTACTGATGCTGTGGGAGTGGCTCGCGAAGGGCGACGCGGTCTTCGAGGGGGACGCCCCGGAACCCGCCAACCTGTTGCTCGGTCTGGCCCTGTTCATGGTGTTGATTCCGTTCCAGGCGGGGGCGGAGGAGTTCGTGTTCCGGGGCTGGCTCCCGCAGTTCTTCGGCGGGTTCCTGCGCAATCCGTGGCCGGGTATTGCCGTCGCCTCCGTGCTGTTCGCCCTCGCCCACGGGTTCGGGGGCTGGAGCGGGTTCTTCCTCCTGTTCTACTCGTCGTTGTGGTGGGGGTGGCTGGTGGCCCGCACGGGCGGGCTGGAGGCCGTGATCGCCCTACACACCGCCAACAACGTGTTCTCGTTCGGGCTCGCCCTGGCCTTCGGGCAGCTGGCGGATGCGGGTACCGCCGCGGACGCGCCGTGGCAGGCGCTGGTCGTGGAACTGGTGTGCGCGCCGGTGTACTGCCTCGTGGTGGCCCGGCTGGCCGGAGCCCGCGGTCTCGCCTCGGTTTCGGCGCCGGAAGCCGGGCCGGTGCCACCGGTGCCGGTGCCGGTGCCTGCCTCGGGCCCGCGGGCGGTCTGAGAGGCGTACGGGATGCCGCGCGGCGGTGGCCGGATCGCGCCGCGCGGTGGTAACGGAGCGTCAGAGATCCCCTACGGTATCGCGGGCACGTCCGACCGCACCGAAGGAGATCCGCGTGGAGCGCACCCGTACCGAGCTGAGGATCCGTGCCGTCCTCGCCGCGATGGGCCTCGGCATCGCCCTCGCCGCCGCACCCACCGCCGCCCAGGCCCTCCCCGGCCCCGCGCCCGCGTCCGCCTCCGCGCCCGCCGCAGCGGCACCGGCCCCGTGCACCGGGGAGTTCAAGGGTGACAAGCGGCTCGGTCCGCAGTACCTGCCGAAGCGGTGGCAGCAGCCGGTCGGCACGCTGCTGGGGCACTACCAGCGCACCGGGGAGCTGACGTCCGCCGAGTTCCTGAAGAAGTACTGGGAGGGGCCGGCCGACACGGGCAGCTGGAAGTACCCGCCGAACGACGGCTTCGCCGAGGTCAACGGCACCGTCGACAAGGCACCCGAGCTGCTGGAGCCCGGCGAGCGTCTGGACCGCTTCGGCTCCGAGTACGGCTCGTACCTCGCCCCGGCCGGGGACCCGTACGCGAAGCGCGCCCTGCCCCCGCAGAACCTCAACACCCGGGACGCGGCGTTCCCCTGCGACTACCACGTGTACGAGGTGGCCAAGCCGTTCACGGTGTGGGAGGGGTCCATCGCCCCCTGGTTCGAGCAGCCGGGCGGCGGCCGGCAGATCAAGCTGGATCCGGCCTTTCTGAACCCCGGCGAGGGTCAGCGGCTGAACGTCAAGTGGCTGCTCGACCACGGTTACCTGGTGCCGGCGGCGTCGTGAGCGAACTCCGGCGGCTCGAAGGGGCACTCCGGGAGGCCGGGGTGCCCGCCGGGCACTACTGGATCGAGGGTGTGCACGAACCGGCACCGACACCGCCCGACTTCCTCTATCTACGGGCACGGCCGGAGGGGGGAGGCTGGGAGACCGGCGTGTACGAGCGCGGCGCGTTCGAGCCGGTCGCCTCGCATACGACGGAGGGCGAGGCCTGCGCGCACCTGCGGCGCCTCCTGCTCGGCGGCTGAGGCCCGAGCCGCCCGCACCCAGCCACCCGCACCGCGCCGCACCGCACCGCACCGCACCGCACCGCACTGGGTCGCTCCTGAGCGTCGAACCGGCGCGGTGCGCGCGTGTCGTACTGCTAGGTCGTCTGCTGCGCCGTGTCGGCGGTGAGCGTCGAGGCGACGAGGGGGGCCACGGCCCCTCCGTGTCCCTGGAGGTAGAAGTGCCCGCCGGGGAACACGCGGGAGGCGAAGCCCGCGGTGGTGAGGTCCGCCCAGGTGGCCAGGGCGCCTACCGGGCAGCCGGCGTCCTGGTCGCCACCGAGCGCGGTGACCGGGACGGGCACGGCGACGGGCGCAGCGGCCGGCCGGTACGCGGTCAGCAGGGTGAAGTCCGCGCGCAGGGACGGC
This sequence comes from Streptomyces sp. NPDC127106, assembly GCF_042677605.1. Classification (NCBI taxonomy): domain Bacteria; kingdom Bacillati; phylum Actinomycetota; class Actinomycetes; order Kitasatosporales; family Streptomycetaceae; genus Streptomyces; species Streptomyces sp. NPDC127106. The sequence continues at coordinate 58,082 of NZ_JBHXTC010000011.1, forward strand.
AGCAGCAGCTCCCGCAGTTCGGGGATGGCGTAGGGGTCCTGATCGGCGGCGACGTCGACGGCGTTCTGCCGGCGGGTGTAGGCGATCAGCGATGCGTCGTCGAGGGCGGGCAGGTCCTTGCGGGCGCGGTGGGGCGCCTCGGATCCGGAGACGAACAGGTGGACCGGCAGGGACGCAGGCGCGCGCCGTGCCAGCCGGACCACGGTCTCGTACGCCACCAGCGACCCCATGCTGTGCCCGAAGACCGCGGTGGGGAGCGGGGGGAGCGCGGCGAGGACCGTGCAGACGGCGTCGGCCAGTTCCGCCATCGACTCGATGCAGGGCTCCGCCATCCGGTCCTGGCGGCCCGGGTACTGCACGGCCAGCAGCTCGGTGTCAGGGGGGAGGTGGCGGGCCCAGCCCTGGTATGCGGTGGCGGCGCCACCTGCGTGCGGGAGGCAGACGATGCGGGCGCGGGCGGAAGCATCGCCAACGCCGCCAGTGCCGGGGCCAGTGCCGGTGCCGGTGCCGGTGCCGGTGCCGGTGGTGAATCGCTTCAGCCAGGGATGCTGCGTACCGCTGCCCGTCATCCCAGGTCACCGCGTTCGACGCAGAACTCGTTGCCCTCCGGGTCGGCGAGCACGACCCAACCGCCGCCGTCCGGACGGCTCTGGTCGGCGATCACCTGCGCCCCGAAGTCGCGGATCCGCTGCACCTCCTCGTCCCGGGTGCGGCCCTCGGGCTGCAGGTCGAGGTGGATGCGGTTCTTGGCGGTCTTGCCTTCCGGGACGCGGACGAACAGCAGCGTGGGGCCGCCGGCCGGGTCCTTGATGATCGCCTCCGGATCGCCCGGTTTGTCGTCGTCGGCCAGCGGGCGGCCCAGCACGCGGCTCCAGAACAGCCCGAGGTCGTACGGGTCGCCGGTGCAGTCGAAGGTGATCGTGGGGATGCTCGGGTACATCGTGGTTCTCCTTGTGCCAATGGGTACTTGACGGTACGGCAGACCGTCGCGCGTACTCCTCAGAATGCGCTGGCCAGTGGCGGGCCCCGCAGTCGGGTCGGGCGTGTCGCTCCCGGCGCCACTGGAGTTCGTTCACCGCCTCCGTCGCCACCGCGTGCTACCGGGGTGGGGGGTGGTGGAGGAAGCACTGCCCACCGGTCGCGCCATCGCGAGGTTACGAACCGTCCGGCAGTTGGTGCCGTTCCGGGGCGAGGATCCTCAGCCAACGCCACCACGCGCCGGGTGTGGCCGCGGCCGTGGCTGGACCGTTCGGCGGGGCCCCCGGCATGTGCGGAGGCACCGGACAGTGTGCCGGTGCCCCCGGACGGGGTGCCGGCGCCCCGGGCCCGGCGGCGGCAGGGGTGGGTGGTTACAGCGGGTCTCCGAGGGGGCCCAGGGTGGGTTCCAGGGCGGTGGCCCAGTGGGCGGCGAAGTCGGGCTGGGTACCGTCGGCGTCGGTGAAGCCGTACTCCCCGTACAGGGACCAGGTCGCGAGCGCGCGGCCGGACTTGGCCATGACGTCGGGGTCGGCGGCGAGGGCTGCGACCGCGCGGCCCAGGTAGGCGGGGCTCTCGGAGTGCGCGAAGTGCGGGTCCTCGGCGACGGCTCCGCGCCAGGTGTCCTCGGTCACTCCGAAGTGGTCCAACATGGCCTCCGAGCGCAGGAAGCCCGGGGTGACGGCGACGGCGGCGACGCCGTGCTCGCGCAGCTCGGCGGCCTGCGCGAACGCGAGGCGGATCACCGTCGACTTGGCCAGGTCGTAGAAGAAGGAGCCGCGGTAGCGGGCGGTGTTGCCGTCGGTGACCTCGACGACCAGGCCGCTCCCCCGCGCGACCATCAGCGGGAGCGCGAACCGGCTGGTGACCACGTGGGTCTCCACGGCCTGCCGCAACAGCCTCAGGCCGGTGTCGAGGTCCTGCTCCCACAGCGGGTGGTCCCAGTCGGTGAGCGGGTCGCCGCCCCAGACGCAGTTGACGAGCACGTCGAGCCGTCCGGACTGCTCGGCGTCGATGCGGGCGAGGAGTGCGCGGACCTCGTCGGGGCTGCTGTGGTCCACGCGGACCGGGATGCCGAGGCCGCCCGCCGCGGTGACGCGCTCCGCGGTCTCCTCGACGGTCTCCGGGCGGTCCAGCTCGGAGCGCCCGGCATCGCCGCGGCTGCTGCGGCCGGTGACGTACACCGTCGCTCCGGCGGCGCCGAGCTCGACGGCGATGCCGCGCCCGCCGCCGCGGGTGCCACCTGCGACGAGGGCCACCTTCCCGTGGAGTGGCCGGGTGGTGGTGTCGGTGGTTGTTGTGGTGGTTGTGGTGGTGTCGGTGGCGTGCATCGTCGTCATTCATGCCTCCGTGGGGTTGCGGTGGGCGGCGAGTACGGCGGCGAGTTCGCGGCGCAGCCGGGCCGCGAGGGCGTCCCGGCGGTCGAGGGCCCAGACGAGGCCGGTGCCGGCGGTGACGGCCTGGACCGTGTCGGCGAGGGCGCCGGTGTCCGTACCGGGGCGGAGTTCGCCCTCGGTCAGGGCCTCGGCGAGCAGGGCCTCGACGGCCCGCCGCTGGGCCTCGTGGACGACGAGGGCGTGGCGGCGGAACTCCGGGTCCGTCAGGTCGGTGCACAGGAAGGCGAGGTGGTGGGCGAAGGACTCGGGGGTGGCCACCTGGTCCGTCAGCTCGACCACCAGCGCTTCGAGGGCGTCGAGCGCGGTCCCGTGCGCCTGCCGTACGCGTGCGGGCAGGGCGTCCGCGTCGCGCGTGGACTGCTCGGCGAGCGCGAGCAGCAGGCCGCGCTTGGAGCCGAAGCGCTGGACCAGGGTGCCTGCGACCAGCCCGACCTCCTCGGCCACGGCAGCCAGGGTGAACCCGACGGGCCCGGTCCGGCCCATGACCTCGGCGGCCGCGCGGAGGATCACTGCGTCCTCGACCCCACGGGGACGTGCCATGCCGTCTGCCTCCCACCGTCCGATTTAATAAATGCCTGTTCATTTATTAAACGGGGAAAGAGGGCCCGCCGCAAGCCGGGCCCCGGCCCGGGCCGGCTCAGCGGCGGGTGGCGCGGCGTACGACGGCCACGACGAGGGCGATCACGGCGAGGGCGGAGACCACTGCGACGATCTTGGTTGCGGGGTCCATCATTCCGATCATGGTGCGCTCCCTGGGGTGTCGGCGCCTTGGGTGTCTTCGGCGTCTTGAGTGTCTTGGTTGTCTTGAGTGTCTTGGTTGTCTTGGGTGTCTTCTGGCCGGTAGCTGAGCAGGTCGCCGGGCTGGCATTCGAGGACCTTGCAGAGCTGGGTGAGGGTGGTGAAGCGGACGGCCTTCGCGCGCCCGTTCTTGAGGATCGAGAGGTTGACGTTGGTGACGCCGACGCGGGCGGCGAGCTCGGTCAGCGTCATGCCGCGCTCGGCGAGGATCCGGTCGAGGTGGACGTGGATGTGGTGCTGCTCGTCCGGCTCGTCCCGCTCACCGCGCGCACGACGCTCCCGGCGCTCGCCCCGCTCGCCCCGCATCAGATGACCGCTTCGAGGTCTTCGCGCATCGCCGCGCCCGCCCGGGTGATCCGGGCGAAGACCAGCAGCCCGAGCCCGGTCAGGAGCAGCAGGTAAGGCGGGGTGAGCGCGTGCAGGACGTCACCGGCGGAGAAGGCGACGTGCGTGGTGAGGGTGGACAGCAGGGCGGTGCGGGCGGCGGCCTCGGCGAGGCAGGAGACCACTCCGCCGGCGAGCAGCCAGAGGGCGAGCGTACGCAGTCCGGCGGCGGTGCGCCGGGTGTGGACGCCGTCCCTGGCGGCCGAGCGGAGCAGCCGGTCGAGGAGGGCGAGTCCGCCGAGGAGCAGGACGAACGAGGGCACCTCGGCCAGGATGCGCAGGGTCCGCTGTCCGGCGGTCGGCTCCTGGGCGCAGTACCGGGCGACGGCGTCGAGGCGCGCCCCGTCCCGGGCACCGAGCGCCGTGTCCCCCACGTCGCCCCCCACGTGGCCCCCCGCCGTATTGACGGAGTTGGTCGAGATCCAGTCGGCGGTGGCGCAGACGCCGGCGTCCGCGCCGCCGCCCCAGAGCGGGACCGAGCCGTTCAGTGCGCTCAGGGCGAAGCCGGCGAGGAGGAGGCCGGCCAGCAGGCGCAGCGTCGTGGAGACCACGGTGAAGAGCGGGTCCAGCAGGTTCTTGTCCTCGGACACGGGAGCAGCCACCTCCATATCGTTTATCGTTGTTATCGAAAAACGATACAGCTGGCCGGCCGCCCTGGGAACCCCCCCTCCCCCGCGGGGGAAGACGGCCGCCGGCCCGCCCCGTGCACGGTGGCACGGGAGCGGGCCGGCGGCACGGCGACGGGCCCCTGTGTCGGACCCACCGCCGGTTCGGACCGGGCGTCAGACGCGCTTGAGGTAGCCGCCCTTGAAGCCGTCCTGGTCGGCCCACACGCGGTGGCGGCAGGACCAGGCCCCGAAGCCCACGAACTTGCCGGTCCAGACGGTCTCGGAGTGGGCGTTGTTGCCCGGGTTCGCGGAGATCCAGTTCTTGATCGGCGAGTTGTCGAAGGTGGTGACCGGGACGAAGTTGGTGTGGCCCGCCCAGCCGTTGAGGACCTTGGTGACGCGGTTGCCGGTGGTCCGGTAGTTCACTCCGAGCTTCACGGTGGTGACCTTGATGCCGAAGATGGTGTCCGAGACGCTGTGCCAGGCACTGCGGTCACGGGTGGCCGCGAACGGGGTGGGCGTCGGCCCGGTGGTGGCCTCGGAGTTGGAGTTCTCCTCCTCCTTGCTGATGACGATGTCGCCGTCGGCCAGGACGCGCTGCTTCTCCGTGGTGCTGGAGGCGACGTCCATGAAGGCCTTGAAGTGCTCGGGCTTGTTCAGGTAGCCCAGGAACTTCTCCTGCTTGTCCTTGGGCAGCGCCTTGAACTGGGCGATCGTCTCGGCCGAGCCGGCCCCGCCCTTCTGCTGCAGCCAGGCGACGTACGCGACCGGGGTGCTCGGGACCGGCGCCTCCGCCGCCACGGCCTGGCTGGGCATGCCCGCGAGGGCCATGGCGCCGACCGCCGTCGCCATACCGACAAAGCTCCGCCGAGTGATGTTGCGCATGAAGAAAATTCCCCCAGATTTGTTTTCCTGATTGAACCTGCGCGGATATCGCAGGAACGAAAGGGGGAGGTGAGGCCCGGGCAGGTAGCCATTCTCCCCGGGACTTTTTCGCCCCCCGTCTCGGCCTCCGTGGTCAGCGGCGGCTTCGGAAGAAACTTTCACACAGCCGGAGAGCCCTGGGCAAGAAATAGAACGATCTCTGAGGTTTCCCTGAGCATCCTGATCCACATACGGCTCGAATTCCTTTATCTCGGACAGATGGGAAGCGGGCAGGGGTGAAGATGGAGCCCCCAACACCGCTTGTGTACGCAGGTCAAAGCGGGCTTGCGGTGCGTCTCCACCCGTCGAGCAGCCGAACGGACGACACCGGCCCCCGGATTGCCATTACCGGACAGAAGCGGCGCCGCGGGACGATGCGGCTCATGCATCACCTGATGCCCGCAAAGCCAGCAAAGCCCGCAACAGAAGTCCCAGCCGTGATTTCCCACGGAAAGCGTCACAACCAAAATCCCGCAGCGATTCCCCGACGCCACGGCAGGATTTCCTCCAGGGGGGCGCGGGAGGGAGATTTTCAGCTGCCGCGCACGGTCGGGCACGCCGCAAATTCCCCTTACCGAGGCCGATGGGGGCGGGCGAGCAGGTCGCGCCGGATCCGGATGCGGATCCGGGGCTCGGAAAAGAATCTTCGGCGGGCTGTCACATCCGCGGGCGGCGGTCCGTCAGTGCAGTGAAGTCAGTGCAGTGAAGGCACGCAACGGAACGGAACGAAGGGAACCCACGATGACCACCCAGCCGAACACCGCCGCGAAGACCAACGGCTCGCGCCTGCCCAACCCCGCCAGGCTCGTCCCCGAGCTCGGCGCCGTGTCAGGAGCACTGTTCAAGGCCACCGGCAACGGCTCCGTCCCGAAGACCACCATCGACCTCGTGCAGCTCCGCGCCGGCCAGATCGTCGGCAACACCTACCTGACCGTCATGCACACCGACAGCCTCCGCAAGGACGGCGTCTCCGAGGAGCGGATCACCGCAGTGGCCTCCTGGCAGGACGCCCCCTGCTTCACCGACGCCGAAACCGCCGCACTGACCCTGGTCGAGGCCGTGCTCCAGCCCTCCCCGCACGGCGAGCGCGTCTCCGACGAGCTCTACGCCCGGGTCGCCGAACACTACGACGACAAAGCCCTCACCACGCTCGCGCTCGCGATCGGCCAGGTCAACTTCTTCATCCCGCTCGCCGTCATCGGCAAGCCCCTGCCCGGCGCGAAGCCGTCCGAGCAGTGGAACTGACCGCGATCCACGACCCGGCGCGGGCACAGACGCCCGCGCCGCCCCTCCCGCTCGGGGAGCCGGCCGTGCCGGGATGATCGTGCGGTGAGCGATGCGAGGCTGTCGGCCGCGGAGGCCGTTGAATCACATGTCCGGGTGTTCTTCGAGGGGCACACCGTGGAGGCCGTCGACCACGACCTCGGGCCGGAACGGCGGGAGGTGGTGCCCGGCCTGCGCATCCTCGTCGTGGGGCCCGGCCCCCGCAGCGACAGCTGGGCCTACGTGACCGCCGGGTGCTGGGCCGCGGTGGAGGAGGACGGCCACGGACTTGAGTTCGTGATGACCGGACCCGTCCGCGACCAGCGGTTCATCGACCTCATGGCGATGATCGCCTACTACCACTGTGGCGGGCATCGACTCGATCTGGAGCACAGCATGCCGATCGGGGAACCGTGGGTGCCCGGTTCGACCTGCGATCACCTCCTGATCAGCCCGCCCTACCTCCACGGCCCCGACCTCGAGCACTGTCCGCTTCCCGGGGGACACGCCCGCATCCTGTGGACGCTGCCCGTGACGGCCGACGAGATCGAGTTCCGCAAGCGTCACGGACACGAGGCACTGGAGCGACTCTTCGACGAGGCGGAGGTCATTCCCACCGATCCCTTCCGGGCCTCGGTCGCCTGAGCAGGGGCTAGGGGCAGGGCTACGGTCGAGGGCTACGGGCGTTGCGGCGCCCGTAGCCCTCGACCGGGACGTGGTCCCGGCCCATCGCCGGAGCCGGGCGGGGGCGTGGCGGTTTCGGCGGATGACGGGGCGTCACCCCGGTTGCGTGGCCCCGCGAGAAGAGACTTGCACATTGTTCAAGTGAAGCCTACAGTCATGCCCACAGCCACCACTTGCACTAAGTGCAAGCAACCCGGAGGAATCCATGACGCAGGACAGCAGGCTCAACGAGTTCGTCGCGGCGGCAGCCGAGAAGTTCGACGTCCCCGGCGTCTCGGTCGGGGTACTGGTGGACGGCCGGGAGTCCTACGCCTCGCACGGCGTGACCAGCCTCGAGCACCCGCTCCCCATGGACGAGCGGACGCTGTTCCCCATCGCCTCGGCCACCAAGACCTTCACCGCCACCGCCCTGATGCGCCTGGCCGCCGAAGGAAGGGTCGACCTCGACGCCCCGGTACGCCGCTACGTGCCCGAACTGGAGCTCGCCGACGAGGAGACCGCGGCCACGGTCACGGTGATGAACCTCCTCAACCACACCTCGGGCCTCTCCTGGAACGTGATCGACACCGCCGGGGAGGACGAGACCCTGGCCGGGTTCGTCGCCAGGCTGTCCCGGCTGGAGCTGATCGCCGCGCCGGGCGAGCGGGCCTCGTACAGCCAGGCCGCGTACAACCTCGCCGGGCGGGTCGTCGAGAAGGTGACGGAAATGCCGTTCGAGAAGGCCGTGGCCTCGCTGGTGCTGGAGCCGGTGGGGCTGTCGGACACCTTCTTCGACCTGGACGACGTCGTCACCCGGAAGTTCGCCCTCGGCTACAACCGCGGCGAGGACGGCGGGCTGCGCGTGGCGACGCCGTGGAAGGCGTACCGGGGCGGCTCGCGCGGCAACAACCCGGGCGGCGGCGGGATCTCGTCCGCGGGCGACCTGCTGCGCTGGGCCCGGTTCCACCTCGGCGACGGGGACGGCGTCCTGCCCGCCGAGGCACTGCGCCGCATGCAGGAGCAGACGGTCGAGGTGCGCGGCAGCAGCCTCGCCGACGGCTTCGGGATCGGCTGGTTCCTGCGCGAGGTGGACGGTGTCCGCGTGATCAAGCTCGGCGGATCGGGCAACGGCCAGTTCTCCGAGCTGCTGATCGTGCCCGAGCGGAACTTCGCCCTCGTGTCCCTCGCCAACTGCGGCCCCGACGGCCACCCGTTCAACCAGTCGGTCGTCCGTTGGGCGCTGGAGCACTACCTCGGCGTGATCGAGCGGGAGCCGGAGCCGGTCCCGTACGACGACGCGCGGGCGCGGGAGGTCGCCGGACGCTACGAGAACGACGCCATGAACATCGACATCGCCGCCGACGGGGCCCGGCTCACCCTCGCGGCCGAAATCAAGCCGGAGATCCGGGCGGCCTCGGAGGCCGGGATGCCGCCGGACTACGCCCCGGCCGGCATGGGCCTGCTGGCCGGCGGCGGGGACGAGTACGTCATCACCGGGGGCGGCCTCCAGGGAGAGCGCGGCTTCTTCAGCCGGGACGAGAACGGCGCAGTGGTCGGCATCGACCTGGCCGGCCGGCTGTTCACGCGGACGCAGGCCGCGCCTGCGGCCCCGTGATCCCGGCCGGTGCGCACAAGTCGTGCCCGCTCAGGCCGGTTTCATGACCGCCGGCCACAGCCGCTCTTCCAGCGGCGCCCTGCGGTGCCGGACGGCGGCATCGCGCAGGCCCGCCATGGCCGCGTCCCGGTAGGGGCTGGCTGCCAGTTCGCGGGCGGCGTCGGCGCGTACGTCCTCGTCGCGGCGGCGGGCGGCCGCCGTGTCCAGCGCCTTCTGCAGCATCGACTGCGGGCCGTCGCCCAAGCCCGCGATCAGCCTCAGCCAGTCGGCACGGGCGGCAGTGTCGGCCATCCGGGTCAGCGGCTTCTGCCACTTCCAGCCCAGTCGGGTGACGTGGTGCGGGTCGGTCACCCCGGATCCGGCCGTGCGCCGCGCCACGCCCAGCGTCACGCCGACGGCCCGTCCCGGATCGATCGAGCAGAGCCGCTCGGCGAGGAAACCGGCCCCCGTGTCGTGGATCGCGGCCGTGTCGGCGCAGAGCCCGACCTGCTCCGCGGCCGTCGTAACGGCCGCCGCGGCTTCCTGCGGGGTCGACAGCGGGGCGAAGCGGCATCGCAGGAACGAGCGCAGACGGGCGATCTCGCCGCCGGAGCCCTCCGGAACGTCGGCCGTGGCCAAGGCGGCGTCCAGTTCCTCCCAGCCCGGCTCCCCGCCGGCGGCGGCGATCGGGGAGACGTCGTGGCCGTTCCAGTGCCGCAGGACTCCGGCGGCGGTGGTCCACTGCCCCTTGCGGACCTTCGCGGCCAGCCCGGCCTGCCGGGCGAGCGGCGGCCGGTCGGCGGCGCCCAGCCTGGCGAGGTCGCCCCACAGGCGTAGCGCCGCGGCCTTGGCGTTCCCGTCCGGGCACGGGCCCTCGAACCACAACTCGGCGCACCACTCGGCCAGTTCGGGCCCGTACCGGGCGAACAGCGCGCGGGCCGGCTCGGCGGCCGGCCCGGGCTGTTCCACCGTCCGCTTGGCCAGGGCGGCGAGCCACGGCACGTCGGCCGTCGGCACGCGGAAGCGCAGCGCCTCCGGGAGGAGGGCGTGCGCGTGGGGGGCGTGGTCGGCGAGGGCCGCCTGGACCAGCCCGCTCATCTGGTCGCGGACCCGGGGGCCGTGGTACGGCCTGCCGTCCCTGAACTCGGGCCAGGCGTTGCGGCCCTGGGCCAGCTGGGCGTGCCGGAGCCCCTCCAGGGTCCGCCAGCGCTCCAGTGCCAGGACCGCTCTCGCGTGTCCGGCCGCCGCCAGCGGGACGAGGAGGCGGGTGGCGCCGTCGAGCGCGAGGAACGTGTCGTCCGTCCTGGCTGCGGCCCACGAGCGGCCCTCGGACGGCCAGCGCACGATCGCGGCCAGCCGGGCCGGCTCCAGTCGGGCGAGGCCGCTGACCGCGAACCGCAGGGCGGCCGAAGAACCGGTACGCCCACTGCCGGTGCGCACACCGCCGGTATGCCCACTGCCGGTACGCCCGCCGGCGCCGTGGTCGGCGCCGTGACCGGCGCGCCCGCGGGTACCGCCGCCGTCGGGGCGGCCGCGGCCGCTCTTGCCGGGGGCGAGGACGTCGAGCCGGTCGGCACACCACTCGGCGGCGGCCCGCGTCCCGGGGGCGTCGGCCGGCTCGCGGAGCAGGGGCGGCAGGAGGAAGGCGGCGACGTCGTCGACGGTGTCCCTGCCCCCGCAGAGCTCGACCGTCTCGGCCAGGAGCTCGGGCACCCCGGCTTCGACCTCGCGCAGCCGGGTGCCGACCTGTTCCAGGACCGCCCTCAGCCGGGGCCTCGCGACGTCGAACGGGATCCTCCCCTCGGCGGCCAGTGCCCGGACCACCTCCTGCGGCGTCCTGCCCGGCGTGGCGGCGAACCAGTGTGCGTCCAGCGCCGCCTGGGCCTCCTGCCACTCCTCCGCCTGCGTCCGGGCGGCCCAGGCTTCGCTTCCGCCCGGCGCGCCCTCCTCCTCGGCGGCGTTCTTCGGGAGAACCACCCTGTCGGTGCCGAGGCGCTGGGCGATCCCGGCAGCGACCGCGAACAGCGCGTCCCAGTCCGCGTCCCAGTCCGGGTCCGGGTCTCCGGAGCGGGCACGGCGACGGCGGTGGATCACGGCCACGCACTGCAGGGCCTGGAGGGCCGAGCGGTGCCGCTCGGCCAGGGTGAGCAGCTCCCGCATGCGGTCGGCCGCCCACTCGCTCCAGTGCTCGGCCAGGGCATCGACCAGCCGCACCGCCTGGTTGCCGTGGCTCCCCGCGCTGTTCGCGTTCCGGTTCACCAGCCACGACCACAGGCAGTGCGCCCCGCCGCAGCCGGTCGGCGCGGAAGCGGCGAAGGCGGCGTCCTGCGGGTCCGGAGCGCGCTCCACGCAGCGCTCCGGATCCGTGCAGAGGTCGTGCAGCAGCGAGCGGACGGCGTCAGAGGTGGCGCGGTCGATCCGGCCGAACCGGCACAGCAGGTCCAGTACGCGCCACTCCATGCGCGGGTGGTGCTTCAGGACGAGTCCCAGGTCCACGGCCACGCGTTCGGGGTTGGTGTGCTCGCGGGTCGGCAGGAGGGCCAGCACCTCCCGCACCATGGCCGCGGGCGCCGACTCCTGCAGGTACCGGTGGAACTCCTCGCGGACGCCGCCGTACAGGTCGTCCGGGAGCAGGGCGCAGGACCGTACGGCGATCACCTGGAGGTCGATGTCCTCGCTGCGCAGGAGTTCACCCAGCAGCGCCGCGGCGTGCTCGCGCACCCTGCCCCGCGCGCGCATGCCCTGGACGAGGGCCTGCTCGGCGACCACCGCGCGCAGGAAGTCGTCCGGGTGGGCTGCGAGGTGCCGGCCCAGGGCGCGGTAGTACGACTGCTTCTTCTCCACGACGAGCCGCACCAGGCAGCGGCCGGCGGCGTACTCGAAGAGCGTCTGGTGGAAGAAGTGGACGGCTGCCGTCCGCTGGTCGCCGTCCGTCCCCGCGACCACACTGCGCCGGTCGAGCTGCGCCAGCTGGTCGAGGGGATCCGCGGCGCCGGCCTCGGGGTCCGCATCGGCCATCCGCCCGGCCGCGTCCGCGACGGGCAGGGCCACCACGCCGTCGTGCAGCATGAGGCGGGCGAGGCCCTGGGCCGGCCAGGACAGGTCCGCCGACGCCGGTACGGCGGGGCCGGCGGATCCGCGACCGGCGGATCCGTAGCCGGCGGATCCGTAGCCGGCGGATCCGTGGCGGGCGTCCTCGCGGACCCGCCGCTCCCAGTAACGGTCGTAAAGACCAGCGGCGTCGATCTCGGGGGTGGGCGACTGGGGCGCGTACACCTCGAAGAGCATCCGCAGCGTCAGGGGCCTGGCGACGACCTCACGGATCGGCAGACCGCGCACCGCGGCGTCCCTCAGGGCCGCCACCGCCTCCGCCCGGGCGGCCGGGGACCTGTCGGGGAGGTAGTGGAGGCAGTACGTGGACAGGGCCCGCTCCAGCTCCTCCCTGCCCTGGAAGTCGCCCACGTGGCAGGCCACCTCGGCGGGGGTGCGGCCCAACAGTTGCTGGAGGGGCGCACTGTCGCGCGTCCGGCACGTCAGGACGAGCGGCACGCCCCGCCGCTGGCAGGCGGCGACCGCCCGGAGCAGCCTCGCGCGGCCGTCCGCGGCGTGCAGGAGCAGGTCCGCCGTGTCGAGCAGCACGACGCGGCCGGAGGCCAGGCCGAGCTCGACGGAATCGAGGAGCCGATCGCCCTCCCCCGGCGTGAGCAGCTGCTCGGCACGCAGGAGGACCGGCCGGATCTCGGTGCCCGCGCGGAGCTCACCCGACGGGGGCCGGGTGCGGACGGCCTCACGGGCAGGGGCGGCCCTGCGGCCCTCGACGAGCTCCGCCAGGCACCACAGCAGGCTCGACTTGCCGGTACCCGCTTCGCCCAGGACCAGTTGGACCGGCTGGTCCGGCCCTCCGGCCAGCACCTGCTGGTGCACGATGCGCGCCAGGCGCTCCTCGGTCCCGCGCCGCACGTACACGTCGCGCAGCGACACCGGCGGGGCGTCCGCCGAGCCGCCGCGGCCCAGGAGGAGCAGGTCCCGGCGGGCCCGCTCGCTGACCTCGTCGACCAGCTTCCGGTGCCGGCTGCCCCCGTCGCCGACCCGCCGGCCGGGCACGCGGTGCAGTTCCCGCGCGGCCTCGTCCAGGGCGAGGGCGAGGGGAAGCGGCAGGACGCGGTGGTCGGGGCCGCCGAGGCTGACGAGCGCCTCCAGGATCGGCTGCCGGTCCTTCGTGATCGGCCGGCGCCGCTCGATGTCGGCCCGCAGCTGCTGGAACGTCTCCCAGCGGAACGCCGTGAACCGGCCGCGCCGGTCCCGTCCCACCCGTTCCATCTGATCGGCGATCCGGGCGTGCACCTGCCGCCACAGGGCCTCGTCCGGCCGCGAACGCTCCTCGCCGGGGCGGGGGCGGGGCCGGCGCACGGCCCTCTCCTCCGCGAGGTCGTACAAGAACGACAGCGCCCGGTCCAGAGGCGTCCGGGCCGCCGCCCCCACGATGTCCTCGGCCGCCATGCCACCTCCCGCACCCCGCCCCGGCCCGACCGGCGCATCAGCCTAGGACAACACCGCGACGGCCGCGCCCGGTTCACCCCACCACCACCCTTCCGCACGGCCGAGACCTCGCGGGAGTTACGCGCGCACCGGCCCTGACCTGCGGCGCAAGAAGATGCAGCGCGGAGAACCCGGGACCAGTTCGGGGTCCGCGCCGCCTGGGGCCAGCTTTGACCCGCACGCCGGCATCCCCGGGGTGCGGGCCCGCACCTCACCCGTCTCGAGAAACGGTGAGGTCACCACGATGCGTCACGTCCCTGCCCTCTTCGACCACGCTCTCCGCGCCACCGGCGAGCTCCTGTCCTGGCACCCCGGCCCGACGGCACAGTTCCTGTCCCAGGTGGTCCGCGACCTGGCCGGCAGCGAGGCTCCCCGCCTGTGGGTCAGCACCGCCGCCCGGCTCCACTGGACACGGCTCACCGCCCTCGCGGACCGCATCCGCAACCGCTGACAGCACGAAATCCCCCGCCCCCGGGGGGGGGGGGGCGCCCCCGCGGGGGGGGGGGCGGGGGGGGGCGGGCGCCCCCCCCCCGCCCGCGCCCCGCCCCCGCCCGCCCCGGGGGGGGGGGCGCGGGCGGGGGACCACCGCGTCCTCGCCCCGGCCACTGCCGCGGTCGGCCTACGGCCGCGTCCCGTGTACGAGGTCCAGGGCTCGGGCGAGCTCCGGGGCGTGGGCGGCGAACGGGCCGAGGTCGGTGGCGCGGGCGAACGCCGGGTCGTGCCGGTAGTCCGCGAGGCGGGCCAGGGTGCGGCTGCCGTAGTACGCGGACGGCGCGGCGGACGGGGTGGACGGGGTGGACGGGGGACGGGCCGACGAGGTGCCGTCGGCGACGGCGGGCAGCGTCTGCTCGAACAGGGTCTGGCAGGCGCGGACGCCGCGCAGCATCACCTGGTGGAAGTGATCGTCCCGGCCGACGGGGAAGCGGTGTTCGGCGAGGACCGGGCCGGTGTCGATGCCGGCGTCGACCTCGTGGACGGTGGCACCGTACTCGGTGTCTCCGTGCAGCAGGGCGAACGCGATGGCAGCGGACGGCAGTCCGCGGTGCTGTGGCAGTAGGCCGTTGTGGACGTTGACGATCCGCAGCCCGAGGGAGAGCAGCGGAGTGCGGAAGATCTGCCGGTTGTTGACGGACCAGACGATGCCGTCGGTGCAGGCGGCACCGAGGGCGGCGGCGTGCGCGTTGATGTCCGGGGCGGGGACGAGGTGCGGGGTGGCCGGGCCGGCGGCCGCGGCGTCGCGCGGGTCGGCGGAGCAGACCAGGTCGACGCGGTGGCCCCGGGCGGCGGCGTGGGCGACGGCACGGCGCAGCAGGGCGCCGTCTCCGACGAAGATCATGCGGGGGTCTCCTCGCGAACGGTGGTGAGGCGGGCGCAGACCTGTCCGAGCGTCAGGTCGCGGACCAGGCAGGCCAGGTCCTCGGTGAACCGGCGTGCCTGGTCGGGGGTGAGCAGGTCGGCGCTGACCGCGGTGATCATCTCGACGAGGGCGAGGGAGTCGCCGCCCAGCGCCTGGAAGTCGGAGTCGGGTGTCAGGTCGGAGGCGTCGACGCCGAGGATCGCCGCCCAGTGGCCGGCGACGCGGGCCCGGAGGTTGCCGCTGTCGTCGCTGGCGTCGGTGGCGTCGGTGGCGTCCGCATCCGGGGTGTCCGGTCGGGGGGTGCGGGCGAAGGGGTCGGGGAGGGCGTCGAAGTCGGTCTTGCCGCTGATCGTGGTGGGCAGGGCGGGCACGGCGATCACGTGCGCGGGGACCAGGTGCCGGGGCAGGGTCCGGGTGAGCTCCGCCCGTAGGTCGGCGGCCGTCCCGACTCCCGTCCCCGCTTCCGCTTTCGCTTTCGCTGCCCCGGGGTCGGCGGGATCGTCCGGTGTCCCGGTCAGGATCACGTACGCGCACAGGACCGCCGAACGGGCGCCGGGGCGGCGGCGGGCCGTCACCGCGGCGCGGGCCACGGTCGGGTGGGCCTCCAGGGCCGCGATGACCTCGGCCGGCTCGATCCGGTACCCGGAGATCTTCAACTGGCCGTCCGCCCGCCCGGCGAACGCGATCGCGCCCCCGGGCAGCCGGCGGCCGAGGTCGCCCGTACGGTACGAGCGCACCCGGTCGGGGCCTGCCGAGAACGGCGTCGCCGGAAGGCTGCTCGGAGCGCCGTCCGCCGCGACGGGACCGGCCGTACGGGGCTTCCCGTCGGCGGCGGTGTCGAGGTCGCCCGCGCCCAGGTAGCCGCGGGCCACCTGGGGGCCGCGTACCACGATCTCGCCCACGCGGCCCGTGTCCGCCGGGCCGGTACCGATGACCTCGCCGTCCTCGCCGACCAGGTCGACGTGGGCGCCGGGGCCGGCGGTGCCGAGCGGTACGGAGGGGCCCGTCTCGGTGCCGTCGACGACGTGGGCGAGGCAGGCGACGGTGGCCTCGGTGGGCCCGTACCCGTTGATCACCCGGCAGTGGGAGCCGAAGGCGGCGTATGCGGAGCGCACGGACGCCGGGGTGAGCTCCTCCCCGCCGAGCAGCAGGGTGCGGAGCCGGCCGCCGCCGTCGCCGTCGAGGAGGGCGAGGTGGGAGGGGGTCAGGGCGAGGGTGTCGGCGCGGTGTTCGCCGACGAGGGCGCGCAGTACGGCCGGGGAGGGCGCGCCGGGTGCGAGGACGGCGGTGCCGCCGGCGAGGAGCGGCAGGAAGAGCGGGAAGCAGGAGATGTCGAAGGCGTAGGAGGCTGCGAATCCGAAGCGCGTGTCGGCGTCGACGCGGCACGTCGCGGTCATCCAGTGGACGAAGGCGACGAGTCCTCGGTGTTCGATCAGCACGCCCTTGGGGCGGCCCGTCGAACCGGAGGTGTGCATGACGTACGCCAGGTCCCCGGGCGCGGGACCGACGGGCAGCACCCCGGCCCGGTCCGGGTCCGGGTCCGCGTCCGCGTTTGCTTCCGCTTCCGCTTCCGCCAGCACGTTTTCGACCGGGAGCAGGGTCCCGGGCACGGAGTCGACCAGGTCCGCGGCGAGGTGGCGTCGGGTCAGGGTCAGACGTACGCCGCCGGCCTCCAGGACCTCGCGGATCCGCGGGCCGGGGTGGCCCGGGTCGAGCGGGACGTAGGCAGCCCCGGCCTTGAGGATCCCCCACAGCGCGCAGACCCCGTCCGGGGTCCGGTCGACGACCAGGCCCACCAGGCTCCCGCGTCCGGCCCCGCGCCGCACCAGGTCGGCGGCGACCGCGTCGGAGCGCCGGTCCAGTTCGGCGTAGGTGACGGCGCCGTCGGGCCCGTCGAGCGCGACGGCTGCGGGCGTACGGGCGGCCTGGGCGCGGAAGAGGTCCACGACGGTGGCGGAGGGGTTCGGGCCGCCGGCGCCGTCGGCGGCGGCGTGCGGCCGCCCGGACGACACCGCGGTCACGGGGGCGGACGCGGCCGGCGCGGGCGCGCTCGTGGCGCTGGCCGTCGCGGCGGTGGCCGTCGCGGCGGTGGCCGTCGCGGCGGTGGCGGTGGCCGTGGCGGCCGTGGCGGTGGCCGTCGCGGCGGTGGCGAGGACCGTGTCCAGGAAGGCCGATGCGTGCTCCCGGAGGAACGGGTCACTGGCGCGGACACCGAGGGTGATCTCGCTCGCGGCGGCGGTCTCGGCCACGGCGAACGACAGCGGGACCAGCGGTGCGTGCACGGGAAGCGCGTACGCGGTGGTGGCGGTGAAACCGCCGCCGGACAGTTCGGCCGGGTCCAGCACGCCGAGGTGGGAGACCACGGCCGAGGCCAGGTGGCGGTCGGCCCGTACGGATGCGGCCTGGGCGGCGCGCAGCAGCGCGGCGACGGCGGCCGAGGGCAGCCGGGCGACGAGGCCCGCCTCGAAGCCGGCGGCGAGCTCGGCGCCGTCGGCGAGGGCGGCCAGCAGCCGGGACTGGGCGCGGGCCCAGTCCTCGCCGGGGCGCAGGTCCAGGAACAGCGGCAACGTGAGGTTGCCGGTGGCCGCCGCGAGGTGCGGGCGGTGACGGCGCAGGTCCACCGGGACCATGACACGGGTCTCGCGCCCTGCCGCGTCGGCGACGGCCTGGGCGAGCCGCGCGGTCAGCGCGGGGTGCCGGCCGGGCAGGGTGCGGCGGAGCCACAGCGTGCGGGGCGGGGTTCCGGGCGCGGCGGGGCCGAGCGGTGAGGGCAGGCCGGGCAGCGGGGCCGGACGGCGGCGTCGCCGGTCGGCGGGCAGTGAGCGCAGCAGGCCGTGGTCGGTCGCCGGGTCGGTGGCGGGCTGCGCGGGCTCGCCGCGCAGGGCGCGGAAGACCTCCCGGACCCAGGTCAGGGCGCCGTGACCGTCCATCAGGGCGTGCGAGGCGCTGAAGACGAGCGCGGTCGGCGTGCCGCCCCGGCCGGGGACGGCGAGCACCTCGCAGCCGGGCGGGTCGGCGGGGCCGGAGCGGCCGGTGAGCAGCTCAGCGGTGGCGGGGGCGGAGGCGTCGAAGGCCGCGGCGGTCGGGTCGGCGTACGTGACCCGCGGCGGCGGCCCGTCGGCCACCCACAGGGGGCCGCGGCGCACTAGGCGGGAGCCGGGGCAGGCGTCGGCGGCCCGGGCCACGGCGGCCTGGAGCTGCTCGCGGCCGGGCAGCCCGTCGCCCTCGACGACGACCCGCAGGGCCATGGCCCCGCGGGCGTGGCCGGCGCCGAGGTAGAGCCGCTCGGTGGGCGACACGGGGCGCCGGTAGGCGGCGGCCGGGGTGGTACCGGCGGCGGCCGCGGTGGCGGCGGGTGTGCCGGCTGTCGCGGGTGTGGTCGGGTGCGTGGTCATCGCGGAGTATCCCCTCGGGCGGCCGAACCGGGCCGGATCTGTGGTGCGCGGAAGTGGGCCGGCGCCGGCACCGGCCGGCCCGGCGCCCGGGCGGCGGCGGGAGTGGTCGACCGCATGCTCATCGCGGCGTGTCCCCTCGGGCGGCCGAACCGGCCCCGTCCGTGGTCCCCGGGCCGTGGAGCGGCTGCGCGACGGGCACCCGACACGGCGACAGCCGACCCGGTGCCCGGAACGTTGACCGGGGCGGTGGCCGGGACGGTGGCCGGCGCCGTCGGGTGCGTGCTCATCGCGCGGCGTCCCCCCGGGCGGCCGAGCCGGCCGGATCCGTGGTGCCCGGCGCCGGGCGATCGGCGGCCGACCGGGTGGCAGCCGGCCCGGCCGCGGCCGGGTCTGCGGCATCCGCACCAGCGGTATCCGGCGCGGCCAACCCAGCGGTATCCGGCGCGGCTGCGGGTCCGGCCGCACGGGCGGCGTCCGACGCAACCGCACGGTCCTGCGGTTCGGTCCAGGCGGGGATGCCGCCCCGGGTCGTGACCCAGTCGGCCAGGTCGCGGAGGCCTTCGGCGCGGGTGCGGGGGGCGTCGTAGCCGAGGTCGCGGCGGGCGGCGCCGGTGTCGTACGTCGTCGAGCGGGTCAGCAGGGCCATCATGTAGCGGCTCAGCGGCGGGCTGTTCGTGCCCGCGTCGGGCCGGAGCCGCCAGAGGGACTCCACCGTGGCCGCCAGGGCGCGGCCCACCGGGAGGGGGACGCGCGGGCCCGGCGGGGCACAGCCGAGCAGGCCGGCGACCTCCGCGAGGAACGGCCACAGGTCGGTCACCTCGCGGTCCGCGACGAAGTACGCGCGGCCGCCGATGCGTTCGGCCGGGGCGGTGACGGCGGCCCGCAGGCAGGCGTCCACCGCGTTGTCGACGTGGCACAGCGACACCAGGACGCGCTTCCCGCCCGACAGGTCGGGCAGCCGCCCGGCGTGCATGGCGCCGACCAGCTTCGGCAGGAACCCGGCGTGGTCACGCGTCCCCCAGATGCCTCGCGGGCGGATCGCGCAGGTGGTGAACTCCGGTGCGGTGGCGGCCAGGACGTGCTGCTCGGCGATGGCCTTCGTCGCGCAGTAGTGGTTGAACCAGCGGGTGGGGTACGGGGTGCTCTCGTCGATGCCGAGCCGGTCGCCCTCGCGCAGGTGCATCAGGGCGCTCGGGCTCGACACGAACACGAACCGTCGGGCCCCGGCCGCCCGGGCCGCCGCCATCAGCCGGAGCGTGCCGGTGATGTTGGCGGCCCTGAACTGCTCCCGGCTGCCGTGGTCGACGACGCGCGCCGCGCTGTGCACGACGGCCTCGCAGCCCTCGGCCGCCCGTTCCAGCGTGGCGGGCTGCGTCAGGTCGCCGGTGGCGAGTTCGACGCCGGGCAGGGCGCGCAGCCGGGCCGTGTCGCTGCCGGGCCGTACGAGGGCCCGCACGCGGTGGCCGGATGCGATGCAGGCGTCGACCAGGTGGCCGCCGAGGAAGCCGGTGGCGCCGGTGATGAGGATGCGGCTGGTGGTCACAGCTTCCGCCACCATGTCGCGCCGTAGAGGAGGGTGAGGCCGGTCGCGGCGGGGCGGCCGATGCCGGCGGCGCGGGCGCGGGGCAGGGCGAGCGGGATCTGGGCGGCGTGCCCGGCGATGCTCAGGACGGCGTCCGTCCACCACAGCACGCGGGGGAGGCGGGCCGCGGGGACCCCGGCGGTCGCGGCCCACACGGCCCCGCCGACGAGGTACGCCCAGCCGGCGAGCGGCACGAGCTGTGCGGCGCGGTCCCGGGAGAGCAGGGGGGCGGGCGGGGCGAGTCGGCGCTCGGCCCAGTGGGCGAGCTCCTCGCGGCCGATCTTGGCGTTGTGCCGGATGTCGACCGGGAAGCCGGGGTGGCGGAGGAACTCCGCCAGCTCCAGGCCCGTGGTGGGCGCGTGTGCGCAGGCGAGGGCGCGGAGTTCGGCGACGAGGCGGTGCCAGGTCTCCGGGTCGAGGTCCCCCTCGGTCTCCACGCAGACGACGGGGCGTTGGGGTCGCTGGCGTACGCCGTCGCCCCCGCGACCGCGGCCCCAGCCGCTGTCGGCGGTGGTGCCGGTGGTGGTGCCGGCGGTGGTGCCGGCGGTGGTCCTGGTGTCCGTGCCGGACGGGGTGGTGTCCGTGATGCCGACGAGGGCGGTGCGGCGTACGAGGGGGTGGGCGTTGAACACGCCTTCGCAGCGCACGGTGTGCAGGTCGCGGTGCTCGGCGCGGACCCGCTGGGCCGCGCGGCCGCAGAACCACAGCCGCCCCTCCTCGTCGAGGTAGCCGAGGTCGCCGGTGCGGTGCCAGGTGCGCTGCGGTGTGCTGCTGCCCTCCGTCGCCGCCGCGTCGGCAGCGTCCGCCGCGGTGCCTGCGGCGCCGGCGGCATCGGCGATGTGGGCGACGTCGGCGACGTCGGCCGTGGCGTCGAGGACCTTGTGCCGGCGGTCCGCGTCCGGCGAGCGGTGGTAGCGGGGGCTGACGGATTCGCCGTGGACCGCGATCTCGCCGACCCGCCCCGCCGGCAGGCGTGCGCCGGTCGCGAGGCGGGACAGCGGGCCGTCGGTGACGGGCAGGATCGCCACGCGGGTGCCGGGCACGGGCCGCCCGACGCAGGTCCCGGCGCCCTCGGCGGCCCGCGCCGCGGTACCGCCCCCGGCCACGGCCCCCACGGGCTCCACCGCCTCCACGGCCCCCGGCGCCGCCACCGGCGCCCCGAGGAGTTCAGTGGCCTCGATCGACGTGATCGGCAGCACCTCCGTCGCCCCGTACGTGACGTGGATGCGCGCGTCGGCGTGGAGAACGCGGCGCAGCGCGGCCACGGTCGCGTCGGGGACGGGGGCGCCGCCGCCGACGACGCAGCGCAGGGCGGGCAGCGGATGGCGGCCCGGGGCGGCGGCGGTGAGGTGCTCGGCGAGGGTGCGCAGCAGGGCGGGCGAGGCGAACATCGTGGTCACGCCGAAACGTTCCAGCGCGTCGACCACGAGCGTGGGGTCGGCCTGCGCCACCCTGGCCGGAGCCAGCGGGGCGAGGACGAGGGTGGAGCCGTAGACGAGGTCGAGGACCCCGTAGAACGGCAGGGTGACCAGCGAGGTGTCCTGGCTGGTGCGGCCGTGGACGGCCTCTATCTGGCGGGCGATGGACAGGGCCATCCGGTGGGTGTACTCGACGCCCTTGGCAGGGCCGGTGCTTCCGGTGGTGAAGCCGATCATCAACAGGTCGTCGCGGCCGGCCGCGACCGGCGCGGTGCCGCCGCGGCGCGCGCTGTCGGCGCCGAGGGCGCGCACCGCGGTCAGGGTGCGGGCGCGGCCGAGCGGGTGCCGGCCCAGGGTGACGGGCACCCGTATCCCGGCGAAGGTGCGGCGGCCGAGCAGCCGTACGAGGTGGGCGAGCGGCGGTCCGATGAACGCCTCGGCGCCCACGGTCCGGTAGCAGTGCAGCATCCGGCGGACGCCCATCCCGGGGTCGACGACGACGGGCACGGCGCCGATGCGGAACAGGGCGAAGACGAGGGCGAACAGCTCGGGGCCGGGCGGGGCCATCAGGACGGTCTTGGTGCCCTTGGTGATCCCGGCCCGGGTGAAG
Organism: Streptomyces sp. NPDC127106; assembly: GCF_042677605.1. NCBI lineage: Bacteria > Bacillati > Actinomycetota > Actinomycetes > Kitasatosporales > Streptomycetaceae > Streptomyces > Streptomyces sp. NPDC127106. The sequence continues at coordinate 79,589 of NZ_JBHXTC010000011.1, forward strand.
CCCGCGGCCAACTGCTCGACGGCCTGCTGTAGTTCGCCGTACGTGAGGGTGCCGTACGCGGGCGGTTGCGCGGGAACCCGGGCGGGGCCGGCAGGGAGTACACCGCGTATCCCGTGCGGGCCGTCGGGATGGATGACGGCCGGCTTGTCGGGGTGGGCGCGGGCGTTGCGCTCCAGGAGGCCGGCCAGGCTCTGCGCGTCGAGGTCGCCCGGGCCGGTACCGGTGCCCGAGCCGACGCCGGGGCCGGCGGCACCGGCGGGCGGTCGCTGCGACGCGGCCTGCCGGGTGGCTGCTGACGTCATGCCGGTCACCACCCCTGCGGCCGGTACGAGGCGCAGGCCGCGCTCGGTCCGGCGCCCGCGGTCACGAACAGGATCCCGTCGTAGTCGGCGGGCCGGACACCGGCCTCCAGGGCGCGCACGTAGCCGAGGATCGGGGCGGCGGTGTGCGGCTCCCCGCCGGTGCCGGGCGGGGCAGCCGGGTCCAGCGGCACTCGGGGCCCGATGAGCAGGGTCCGGGTGAGGTCGAGGCCGAACTCCTCCGCGTACGACGCCACCGCGGCGGCGGCGAGTTCGCCGGTCCGCGTCTCGTGCTGGGGCGTGCGGCGCACCGTGATGCCGGAGCGGCCGCTGCTGCCCATGGTGTCGAGGTCGAGGTACCCCTCGACGTCGGTGGGCCGGTCGGCGCCGTAGTGGCGTACGGGCCCGAAACCGGTGCCGGGGTCGGCGGCGCGCTCCAGCAGCACGGCGCCGGCCAGGTCGGCGTACGGGTAGTCGGGGTCGTGGGAGGCGTTCCCGCCGGGGTGGACGTCGGCGGCGGTGATCAGCAGCCGCTCGGTGGTACCGGTCGCCAGCAGGGCCTGGGCGGTCTGGACGGCGCTGAGCACACCGCAGGCCCCGTTCATCAGGTCGAAGGAGAAGCCCGCGGCCGGCTGGGGGTCGGCGAGGTAGTCGAGGTTGATGCCGACTTCCTTCTGGACCAGGGCCGACACGGCCGGTTCGAAGGTGTTGTGCTCCCGGTAGACGCCCACGTTGACGAGCACCCCGACCCCGGACGGGGAGACGCGGGCGCTGTCCAGGCAGCTGCGGGCCGCGCGGCCGGCGAGGTCGACGGCGGAGGCCGAGGTGGCCGGGGCGGTCGGGCTGGCCTGGTCGGTCGGGTTGGCCAAGTCGGTCGGGGCCGCGGTGGCGGCGGCAGTGATGACGATGCCCATGACGGCTCACACCCTCGCGTTCGTGATCGTGGCGGACAGGGCTCCGGTGACCACGCCGGAGGCGGCCGGCACCATCAGGTACCGGGCCGTGCTGCGGGCGTGGGCGCGGTCCGCGGCCGGACCGGCGCCCGCCGGCTGCGCGCGCAGGTGCTCGCGCAAGGTGAGGAAGTGCGACGTCGTGGCCGTGTTCCCGAACCGCTCGACCACCTGCAGGGAGGCCGGCATGGGGGTGCCGAACTCCGCCTCGGCGGTCTGGTTGACGTAGTCGATGAATCGCGTACCGACCTGGTGGTGAATCACGTAGTCGAATTCCTCGTCGGTGAAACGGCGCCCATTCTTGGCGAGGAAGTCCTCGTGGAATCTCGGCCACAGTTTGAGCCGGTCGCGGTCGTGCATCTTCTTGTTGTCGGTGTAGAGGGCTATTCCCTGACTGCGGTCGCTCGGCATTCCCATGCACAGATGGGAGTATTCCGAGCAGGTCATGAGCTCGATGTAGTGGATGCGGTCAGCGGGATCGGTCGATTCGTCGAGGATGACCGCTGCCGCCGAGTCGCCGACCGAGAGGGAGGCGAACTGCGGGTCGTAGGAGTCGGTGAGCTCGCGGGCGGCGGTGCGGGCGACGCGGGTGGCCTGCTCGCCGCTGACGACCATGCCGCTGCGCACCGCGCCGGAACGGATCATGCGGTCGAGCAGCCAGACCCCGGTCATCATGCCGGCGCAGGCGTTGGACACGTCGAAGCTCAGGACGCCGGGCCGGGCGCCGAGTTCCCCGGCCAGCATGCCGGCGAAGGACGGCTCGAAGTGGAAGCGGCTGCCGTCCTTGACCCGGGTGATCGAGCCGCTGATGACGACGTCGAGGTCGGCGGCCTGGTGGCGGGAGGCGGCCAGGCAGTCGCGGGCGGCGGCCAGGGCCATCCCGAAGGAGTCCTCCCCGGCTGCCGGGTCGGGGTCGTGGACGCGCCGCTCGGCGATTCCGGTGATCCGTTCGACGTCCGCGTCGCCGAGTCCCGGCGCCTCGGCGCGGAGTTCGTCGTTGGTCTGCGATCCCGCGGGAAGAAAGGCGCCGAGGGCCTCTATTCGGCTGCGACGCTCGGTGGTACTCATATTCGCCCTCCATGGCGATCCGCCGGGCCCGCGATTCGGTATCGGCGGGCGCCGGTCGGGAAATGGCTGAGGGCCGTCACGGGTGACGGACAGCGAAGTTACCGTAGCGTACGGATTTTCTTGACAAGGGCGGAGAGCCGCCGGAACCGGGCCACCCGATCGAATATCGGCCAATCCCCGGACGGTCAATTCGCTGCGCCGGGAAGGCGCTTTGGCCCGGCTTGGGGGGCGGTGGGCCGGTCCACCATCGGTACGCCGATGCCCTCACTGCCCCCGCGCGCCGGGGCAGCCGCGCCGGCGGGCCCCACGAGCCGCGCAAAAGATGTCCGGAATCACCCGGTCCGTCTTGACCTCCACCTCTCCCCCGCCACGCCCGAACCGCCGGCCCCACTACGGCGCGGCTGCACGGCGAAGAACCGGTTCGAACGAACCGCGGCTGACGACGCGCCGGCGCCCCGGCCGGACGGGAGGCCGAACCGGAGACGGACGGGAGGCCGGACCGGAGACGGGCGGGAGACGGGCGGGAGACGGGGTGGCAGGGGAGCGGGAACCAGGGCAGGGATGGCCACGTTGGGCCACGGCCCGTTCGGTCCAGTCGATCTCTCTTCCCAGGGCTTTGACCAGCGACGAAGCTATTCCTTGTCAGCGAGGGAGACCTCGGGGACACCGCCTCGAAAGCCTGAGGGAACGTCACCGCGGGACGTGTCCAGGGCAGTCCGGTCACACGGACGGGCGGGACGGAACGCCACCTCTCTTGCGAAAGGAACCAACAGGATCATGCGCACCGGACTCATGCGGGCCGCCGCGGTCGTCGCCCTCGCCATCGGTCTCACCTCTGTCGCCCCCATGGCCTCGGCCGTCCCCCTGGAGCGGACCTCGGGCGCCTCCGCCTCCGCCCTCGCCGACGCCGACGCCCTCGCCGACTGACCCCCGTACACCCCGAGTACCCCGAGTACCCCGAGTACCTCGGACGCCCCACACACCGGCATCCCCTGACAGCCGGACATCCCTGACGCCTCCGGCGCTCCGGCGGCACCCGCCGCCGCGCAAGACCGCTGTACCTGCAGGGCAGCCGTCTGATCCGCGCCAAGACCTCTGACCCGTGCCCGGACTTCCGCAGTCCGTCCGCACCACCCCCGGCGCAACGGCCTCCGCCGCACAGCCACTGAACCGCTCGGCCACTGAGCACTGAGCACTGAGCCGCTGAGCCCGCTCAGCCCCGCACCACCTCTTCGACCGCCGGTCGAGCCTTCCCGCTCCCGACGGCACCACGAACCCTTCGCACACGAACCGGAGTACACCCATGCCTCGCAACGGAAAGTCCTTCCGCCGCACCGGAATCGCCGCCCTGCTCGCCATCGCAGCCGCGAGCGGCACGATCGTCGCGGTCAACGGCACCGCGGTCGCCGACCCGGCGCCCCCGGCCGCCACGGGGGACGCCCCCGTGACCGGCGCCCCGAACCCGGACTTCGGCAGCACCGGCCAGGGCTCGGAGGAGCCCGTCACCACCGAGGTGCGCGGAACGCCCTTCGCGGCGGCCGCTGCGGCGACGAAGATATCCCGCGAGACCGTCATCGAGCGGGCCAAGAGCTGGGTCGGCATCGGCCTCGACTACAACTGGGGCGGTCGCCACGGCGGTTACCGCACCGACTGCTCCGGCTACGTCTCGATGGCCTGGGACCTGGACTCCTCCCTGACCACGGACACCTTCGAGCCGCGCGGCGTCGTCTACAAGATCGGCAAGTCGGACCTCAAGGCCGGCGACGCCCTGCTCGACAACGACGGCGGCGCGGGCGGCCACGTCGTCCTCTTCGAGAAGTGGGCGAACGGCGACCACACCAAGTACTGGGGCTTCGACTTCACCCCGAGCGGCGTGCACCACCGCATCTACGACTACCCGTACTACCCGGGCTACGGCCCGTACTACCCCGTCCGCTACAAGAACATCGCGGACGACGCCGCGCCCAAGCCGCAGCCCTCCAAGGGCATGACGGACCTGGTCGCCGCCAACATCACCGGCGACGCCGTCGACGACGTGGTGGGCGTGGAGGCCTCCACCGGCAAGCTGTGGCTCTACAAGGGCAACAGCAACGGCACCATCGCCGGCGGTGCATCCCGCATCGAGATCGGTGCGGGCGGCTGGAACGGCATGTCCAACCTGGCGGCCGCCGACTTCAACGGGGACGGCAAGGACGACATCGTCGCCACCCAGGAGTCCACCGGCAAGCTCTACCTCTACCCGGGCACCGGCTCCGGCCTCGGCACCCGCAAGGAGATCGGCTCCGGCGGCTGGAACGGCATGCACGACCTGATCGGCGGCGACTTCACCGGCGACGGCAAGGCCGACGTCGTGGGCGTCGAGCAGTCCAGCGGCAAGCTCTGGCTCTACAAGGGCAACGGCGCCGGCGCCATCAGCGGCGGCAGCACCCGTGTGCTGATCGGCACGGCCGGCTGGAACGGCATGCACGACCTGGTCGGTATGGACGTCGACAACGACGGCAAGGCGGACGTGGTCGGCGCCGAGTCCTCCACCGGCAAGCTCTTCTTCTACAAGAGCAACGGCTCCGGGCTGGAGACCCGCAAGGAGATCGGCTCGTCCGGCTGGAACAGCATGAACGACCTGATCGGCGGCGACTTCACCTCCAACGCCTACGACGACCTGGTCGCCGTCGACAAGGCCAGCGGCAAGCTCTACCTCTACCCCGGCACCGGCAGCGGCCTCGGGGCCCGCAAGGAGATCGGCAACGGCGGCTGGTAACAGCCCGCAGGGGGTGCCGGGGGCGTGTGGCTCCCGTTCCCGGCCCCCCGGCCCGGCGCCGCCCGGCCCCCGGCCCGGCCCCGGCCCGGCACTGCCCGGCCCTCCCCCGCTCTCCTGCTCCCCTCCCCACACCCCAACTGACCTCTTTTGGCACGCCCGTGCCGGTTTGGAACTGTCATCATGCTGAAGAAGTTCATGTCGAAGCGCGTACGGATCGCCACCGGACTGCTCTGCGCCACCCTCGCCGCCACCACGCTGTCCATCGGCGGCGCGCACGCCGACGGCGAGCCGGATCTGCACGGTGAACTCCCCGCCCTGACCCTGGAGGACATGGGCCTGCCGGGTGAGTACGGCGTCACCCCGATGGCGGCCGCGGCGTCCACGGGCCGTCCCACCTTCCAGATGCCGTTCAAGTGCGGCGAGACCTGGTACGGCGACTCCCGCTCGTACCACAGCCCCTCCCCCCACGCCATCGACTGGACGCAGGGCGGCTCCACGGTGAACTCCCCCGTGGTCGCCAGCGCCGACGGCATCGCACACATCAAGGACAAGGGAGCCCGCAGCTACGGCAAGTTCGTGGTCATCGACCACGGCAACGGCTGGAGCACCCTGTACGCGCACCTCAACGGCTTCAACGTGCGCGAGGGCCAGCGCGTGACCACCGGTCAGCAGATCGGCATCGTGGGCAGCACCGGCGGGTCCAGCGGGCCGCACCTGCACTACGAGCAGCGGTACTACGGCGACTACCAGCGCACCGTCTTCAACGGCACCCGCTTCTCCCCGGACGGGAGCCTGAAGAGCAAGAACTGCGGGACGCCGACCCCGGACCCGCAGCTCCCGGGCCCCGGCGAACCGACCGAGCCCAGCGACAAGGGCATGAACGACCTGGCGTCCGCCGACCTCAACGGCGACAACGTCCTCGACGTCATCGCGGTGGAGACCTCGTCCGGCAAGCTGTGGATGTACAAGGGCAACGGCAACGGCACCATCTCCGGCGGCGCGTCCCGCGTCCTGCTCGGCTCCGCCGGCTGGAACGGCATGTCGAACCTGACCGGCGGCGACTTCAACAAGGACGGCAAGGACGACCTGGTCGCCGTCGAGGAGTCCACCGGCAAGCTGTGGCTCTACAAGGGCAAGGACAACTCGACCATCTCGGGCGGCTCCGACCGCGTCATGATCGGCTCGGGCGGCTGGAACGGCATGTCGAACCTGACGGCGCTCAACCTCAACGGCGACGGCGTCGCCGACCTCGCGGCGGTGGAGAAGTCCAGCGGCAAGCTGTTCCTCTACCCGGGCACCGGCTCGGGCCTGGGCACCCGCAAGGAGATCGGCTCCGGCGGCTGGAACGGCATGTCCAACCTGACCGGCATGGACCTGAACAACAGCGGCCGCCAGGACCTGGTCGCGGTCGAGAAGTCGTCCGGCAAGCTCTTCCTCTACCCCGGCGACAAGGGCTACCTGAGCCCGCGCATCGAGATCGGCTCGGGCGGCTGGAACGGGATGTCCGACCTGATCGGCGGCGACCTGTTCAACAACAGCCCGTCGGACGACCTGGTCGCGGTCCAGAACTCCACCGGCAAGCTCTTCCTCTACCCGGGCACCGGCTCGGGCCTGGGCGAGCGCAAGGAAATCGGCAACGGCGGCTGGTAGTCGCAGATCCCACCGCGTGAGCAGCGCTGAGCAGTGTGAGCAGTGGTGAACAGTGGCCTGTCCCTCCCGGGGCAGGCCACTGCCGTTATCCCCTACCCATCAGGCAAGTACTTGCTAAGGTGGAAAGTACATGCCGGGCCGGCAGGCCAGGGAGGTCCGGCGACCAGGGGAAGGGGGAGCCATGTCCGAACAGACGGATGCGGCAGCTGCGTTGCAGGGGATCGCGCGGATCGAGGCGACGGCGAAGGACCGCAGCGGCTGGTACACCGCCTACTTGTGGCTGTTCGCCGCGTGGCAGTTCGTCGTGGTTCCCGCCGTGCTGTTGTGGCGCGGACCGACGGGGACGCTCGTCAGCACGCTGGCGAACGCGGTCGTGGTCATGGGCCTGTCCGCGTTCGCCACGCGGCAGCCCGTGGTCCCGCGCGGCCACGGCGGCAGGCACCTCAAGGTGATCGGCGCCTGGACGGTCATCTACCTCCTGGTCCTCGCAGCCGGTCTCACCGTCTTCCGGGACAGCGTCGCGTTCGCTGCCGTGGCGGCCCTCGCGTGCGCGACGCCGCCGGCCGTAGCAGCCTGGCGGGAGGCGCGAACCGTATGACTCCGGAAGTCCGGGCGGGCGCAGGGGCGGCCACAGGGCAGGGCCCCCACCCACGACACGCACTCGAACCGCTCCTCGGGTCGGCCGTGCGCCTGTCGATCGTGGCGGCTCTCGCCGGTGTGGAGAAGGCCGAGTTCGGGTACGTGCGGGACCTCGTCGAGATCACGGACTCCGCGCTGTCGAAACAGATCACGCGCCTGGAGGAGGCGGGCTGGGTGGCCGTCGAGAAGGGGCACGTCGGCCGCCGGCCGCGGACCTGGCTGCGCCTGACCGAGGACGGCGCGGCCGCGTACCGGCGCCACATCGCGGCACTGACGGCGATCGCGGGCCCGCTGCGCTGACCGCCCCGCGAAACACCAACCGGCTCCCACGACGACCGTGACAGGATCTGACCGATCCCGAACAGCCAGGAGGCACCATGGCGGGAGCGGTCGGCCGGATCCTGCGGTCTTGGATACCCACCGGGCGGGCCTGGGCCCCTGACATCGTTCGAGCACGCGCTCTGCCAGTGCCGAAGGAAGCCCAAGAGCTCGCACAACAGCTGGTCCAGCAGCAGCGCTACTCAGCCGCCATCCACGAGATCGCCCGCGCCACCGGCTACGACCGCCGGGACAGCAGATGCGTCGTCCTGGCGCTCACCTACGCGGTCAAGGTGCCCCTGCCGAGGACGTCTCCAACTCGCAGAGCGGGCCGGCGATGACCCGGCCCTCGGCAGAGGGAATACGGCACCCCGGAAACAAGTGATCTCCGCCAGCAAACGGTCAGGTTGCGGGGCCCGGTGCGAGGTCGCGCGCGGCACCCCGCGCGACGACCGACCTCATCCCGAGCCCGCCGCCGGCGGCCCTATTCCGTCTCTCCCGCCAGCAGCAGCTTCTTCTGCGGCTTGCCCATGGCGTTGCGCGGCAGCGACGCGACGAACCGCACCTCGCGGGGCCGCTTGTGCACCGACAGGTGTGCGGCGACGAAGTCCGTCAGCTCGGCCCCCGTCACCCCCTCCGCGACGACGAACGCGACGATCCGCTGTCCCAGGTCCGCGTCCGGGACGCCGACCACCGCCGCCTCGCGCACCCGCGGGTGGTCCAGCAGCGCGTTCTCGATCTCCCCCGCGCCGATCCGGTAGCCCCCCGACTTGATCATGTCGATGGAGGCCCGACCCACGATCCGGTGCACCCCGTCCACCTCGGCGACGGCCGCGATGTCGCCGGTACGGAACCAGCCGTCCTCCGTGTACGCCGCCGCCGTGGCCTCCGGACGCCCGAGGTACCCCTGGAACAGCGTCGGCCCGGTCAGCTGGAGTTCCCCGATCTCCGCGCCCGGCTCGGCCGCGATACGCGTACGGATGCCCGGCAGCGGCGTACCGACCGTTCCGGGCCGCACCTCGCCGCCGGCGCGCCCGCTCACCGTGATCAGCGTCTCCGTCATCCCGTAGCGTTCCACGGGCCGCAGCCCGGTCAGCCGCTCCACCTCCCGGAAGACCGGCGCGGGCAGGGCCGCGCTGCCCGATACCAGCAGCCGTGCCCCGGACAGCGCGCCCGCCGCCTGCGGCTCGGCGGCGATGCGGGACCACACCGTCGGCACCCCGAAGTACAGGCTCCCGCCCGCCGCCGCGTACGCCTCAGGGGTCGGCCGGCCGGTGTGCACGAGGCGGCTTCCGGTGCGCAGGGCCCCGAGCACGCCGAGCACCAGCCCGTGCACGTGGAACAGCGGCAGCCCGTGCACGAGGGTGTCCTCCGCGCTCCACTGCCAGGCTTCGGCGAGGGCGTCCAGGTCGGCGGCGATCGCCTCGCCGGTCAGGACGACGCCCTTGGGCGCGCCCGTGGTCCCGGAGGTGTACAGCACGAGCGCCGGATCCCCGTGCGCGCCGCCGGAGCCCGCGTGCGCGGCCGATCCCGACGACCGCCGTGCGAAGTCCACATCGATCGGGACGGCCCCTGAGTCCCGCAGGATGTGCTCCCGCTCCGCGGGCCCTGCGTCCGGCGGCAGCGGTACGAACGGCACCCCCGCCAGCAGCCCGCCCACCACCGCGGCCACCGTTTCCAGCGATGCCGACGCGGTCACCGCGAACGCCGGCGCCCCGGCCACGTCGGCGGCCACCGCCCGGGCCGCGCCGAGCAGTTCCTCGTACGAGGCGGTCCGCCCCGCGACGGCGATCGCGTCCTTGCGGTCCCCGTACACCCCGTCCAGTGCGGTCAGCACGCCCAGCCTCCTGCGATCACGTCACGTCACCTTCACCCAGCGGTCCAGGAGCCCAGGCTAAGGCCCCGCAGGTGGCCCGCGGGCGGCTCCCGGCCAAAAGTTGATCACCGCCGGGACGGCGCCTCGGCCCCGGCACGGAAACTCCGGGAGAATCCGCCACCGGATGGCGGCACGTACTGTGCCTGGACTTGAACGAGGACCGCGCGGCAACTGGCGACCGGAACGCACGCGGCGCGTGGAAATCGCGACCGGAGGCCCGGGGCGACGTGAAACGATCGGCTGTCATCGGCTGCCGACGATTCGACCACCACCAGGGGGAAACGAACGTGGAAACCGCAAGACTCGCCTCACTCATCGCCGCGACCGTCACGACCGGCCTGATGGCGGGCCTGTTCTTCGCCTTCGACATCTCGGTGATGCCCGCTCTGAAACGGTCGGACGACCGGACCCTGATCCAGGTCATGCAGCGCATCAACACGGCGATCATCAACGGGCTGTTCCTGCTCGTGTTCCTCGGTGCCCTGCTGTTCACCGGCCTCGCCCTGACCCTGCACTTCGCCGACGGCGGCGCGTGGTCCGGGGCGGGCGTCCCGCTGACGACCGCCCTCGTCACGTACCTCCTCGCCCTCGGCATCACCGGCCGCGTCAACATCCCGCTGAACAACGCCCTGGAACAGGCCGGCCCGGTGGACCGGATCCCCGACCCGGCAGTCGTCCGCGGCGCGTTCGAAACTCGGTGGGTCCCCGCCAACCGCTGGCGCACCCTGCTGTGCACGGTGGCCCTCGGCTGCCTTGCCTGGGCCCTGTCCGTGACCTGACGGAACGCACCGCTGAGCGGCCGGGCGGCCCACCCCTTCACCCCCGCACAACGGCGGCGAGTCGGGCCGCCCCGTCGATAGGCTGCGGTCATGAGCACCTCCGCCCTGCGCCTGGAACCCGTCACCGCCAGCAACTTCGACGCCGTCTGCGCGGTCCGGGTCCGCCCCGACCAGGAGCACCTCGTCTCCCCCGTGGTCAAGTCCCTCGCCGAGGCCTACGTGCACGGCCAGGTCGCCTGGCCCCGCGCCGTCGTCGACGGCGACACGGTGGTCGGCTTCGTCATGGCCTTCGTCGACATAGCCTGGGACCCCGAGCGCGATCCCTCCGACATCCGCTCCGGCATCTGGCGCCTGAACGTCGACGCCGCCCACCAGGCCAAGGGCTACGGCCGGTTCGCCGTCGAGGCCGTCACGGACGAGCTGCGCCGCCGCGGAGCGTCCCGGGTGTTCGTCACCTGGGAGCCGGGCCCGGGCACCCCCGAGCCGTTCTACCGGGCCCTCGGCTTCCGCCTGACCGGTGAAACCAGCGGCGGCCAGACCGTCGGCGTACGGGACCTCCCGCAGCTCCCCGCAACCCCCTGACCCGGGGCCAACCACCCACCAGGGGCGCGGTCCTGACCGGTCTGACCGGCCCTCACCTCAGTGCCTGATCCATATCCCTGATTTCGAGGTGTTCGGGGCCGTAGCCCGTAGTGGTGTCCGAGGGTTCCGGGCGGCCCGGAGTGCGGGTGTGCGGAGGCTGCGGTGATCGGTTGAGGCCGGCCGCGCGGCCGGACGCCGTGTCTGCTCGACGTCATGCCGTGCCAGGTCATGGCGGCGGGCCGTCGCTTGCGGCGCCGGGTTGTCCCGTCTCAATTGATCATTGCCGGTGGGTAGTTCCTGACCTGGGCGGATGCAATCAGTGGTGAGACCGGCCCGGCGGCCGGTCTCACTTGATGTTGTCGCCGGGGATCAGATCGGCGGGTTCGTCTCAGGAGACGTTGTCGGCTGCCCGCGTTTCCAGATCTCCGACCGACTTCCCTGGCTTTCGAGCCACGAGGTATGCCTGCTGGCCTTGCTGGGGCTTCTCCTGCTCGTTGGGCTCGCGGATCAGCCGGGCGTCCACCACAAGCCCGGTCTGGCTCAGCAGCTCAGCGATGCGGTCGGGAGACACCCAGTAAACGTCGAGGGAGAGCTCGTGCCCGTATGCATGCTCCAGGTGCCGGAGCCTGTCACCGGCCTTGAAGGCAATCAACAGATGGCCACCCGGAGCCAGCACGCGGTGGAACTCTGCGAATACAACTGGCAGTAGCTCCGGAGGGGTATGGACGATTGAGTACCAGGCGATGATGCCGCCAAGACTGTCATCCGCCAGGTCCAGGTCGGTCATCGACCCTTCGTCGAATTGCAGGTCCGGATGCCTGCGACGGGCAACCGCAACCGTCTCGGGCGACAGGTCGATGCCGAACGCGGTCACCCCGAGGGACTGAAGGTGTGCCGTCACGTGGCCGGGCCCGCAGCCGAGATCAGCGACGGGCCCGGCGTCGAGGGCCCGCGTGAGTTCGGCGAACGTGCTGATCATCGCGCGGCCGTATAGGTCGTCCTCGAACGCGGGGGGCACGAGCTTGGCGTAGTCGACGGCAACAGTGTCGTAGGCCACCCGAGTGGCGTGCAGGTAGGTCGGCTCGGTCATAGCTGAGGACAGTAGTGCCTGCCTGTTGTTGTCGGTCAGTCGTCTTCGACGGCTGTGCGTCGGCGGAAGGCGGCTTGGCGGCAGCGCCCTGAGCAGTAGCGAGCGTCATTGCGTCGGTCGGTGCCGGTCGTCCAGGTGACCCCGCAGACTGGGCACTCCCGCTTTTCCATGCGGGAGGACGCATCACACAGTGCGCGTTGGTGCTGCTGTCGCCTCCAGTTGCGTGATCTGCATGCGGTTGAGCAGAAACGCATCCTCGGGTTGGCGTCCTTCAACCGGGTGCCGCAGCTGGCGCAATATCCCAGGTCGTCGGATTCGGGAGCGAGGATGGTGTTGAGTCTGCGGGTGAGGTCTTCCAGCGTGTCCGGGTTGTGTGTCCGGGGCTCGTTCGGCATCGGGAATGGGTGGTTGGGGAGGGTGCGGTAGTAGCGCTCTTCCTCGATCCAGCGGACGAGCGGGTCGGCGACGCCGGCAGCTTCGTATCGGTAGCCGGGTGCGGCTCGTGCGCGGACTTCGCTGATGAACAGGCGGAAGTCCCGGTCCCAGCCGGTGAAGGGCAGGTTCCGGAGCTTGGGCGAGGCCAGGAGGCCGGTGAGGGCGATGACGTCGGGATAGCTGCTGGCGATGAGTCGGGGGTCCTCGCGATAGGTGCCTCCGCCAGGAGGAATGAGGACTTTCAGTCTGCGGTCGACCTGCTTGTGGAACCTGCGGCTGTCCCACCAGCGCCAGCACCATCCGGCGGCCTGACGCATGGCGATCGCGACGGTCTGCCAGCCGTGTTCCCGGACGAGGCGCCGATGGTGCGCTGTGCCTGGATGATCTCGGGTAGCAGGCTGACATCGAACTGCGTGTGGTAGGTGTCCGTCCAGCGGCCGTGCCGGAGGCAGAGCCGGGTGTCTTTGGGAACCCAGTGGCGGGCCTGGGTGAAGACGCCCTTGGCGGCCAGGCAGAGCGTGCAGACGGCTTGGACGTGCCAGCCGTCATCGAGCAAATGGCAAGCGCCGGGGAGCCCTCGGACGAAGTCGGAAGTTCGTAGGTCGGGCAGTGCCTTGAGGAGCCGGTCCCGGGGGTGGCCGGACAGGTGGCTGATGGCGTCGAGCAACGGCAGCGGAGCGGGGTGAACCCGGTGCCGGTCGTTGATGTGTTCGTGGAGTGCGAGGTGGGAGATCCGGTTCGCCTTCGCGAGTCGGCTGACCGGCGGCAGCCGCTCGAACCTCAGCGTCCAGCATGCCGACAACGGCTCGCGACGACGTACGCAGTCCTCGTCGACGTACCCCATCTCGAACGCGGCCTGGTCCAGCCTCCCGGCATCCACCACCCAGCCCCCAGATCGATCAAACAGAACTAATCCGAGCAAAGCCACCAGCAGGCACCCGGCGCCAGTGATACGGGCTCAAACCGCCCGAGTGAGGGAAGACCGCGTGAGAAAAGCGAAGATCAGCGACAACACAACTTGAGACACACCCATCCGACCAAGAACATCACATGAGACCGGCGGCATACCCCGGCACAGCAGCGACAACGTCACCCGAGACCAGCAGCGAATCAAACAAGGTCACCTGAGACAGCGAGAACATCCGGCGAGACCGGACACGGGTGATGGCGGAGTTGAACGGGGCGGGTCGGGTGACATGTGATGGACGAATCGTTCGGAGAACTGTCACAGTGACCACTGCGCGAACGCATCCGAATCGGACTTCCGATCAGATTCAGGTTTCCTCCAGTCACCTGTTGTGATCTTCGGCAGGTGGGTTCGACTCTCGGTCACAACAGCGGGCCGCGTCTTGCCACGGCCGAGGGGCCGTGCCCCGGCGCGACACCATCGCCGAACGGGAATGGCCTCCCCTGATCTGGACGAAGGCGGACGGCTGCAAGTTCTGCTCCGACCCCACCGAGCTCCAGGCCTACGAAGTCGCGGTCATCCGCGAGAAGCTCACCGAGATCCGCCGGTTCATCACCGGCGTCGTCGCCCCGCACGCAGCCCTGCACCCCAAGGGCCGGTGGATCCGGCACCTGAACACCCAGCTCAACTCCGTCGAGTCCACCCTCGATGTGATCGCCGACTACATCGACGCGTGATCCCGGTGAGGGCTGGCCGCAAAGCGGCCGGCCCTCACCCTCGCGAAGGGAGGGGACGTTGGCCCGGCACCGCTGCTACCCCTCGGACACCTACGACGACGAGTGGGCATTGATCGAACCACTCCTGCCGATCCCGGCCTGCGAGACCCCGCGCGGCGGGCGGCCGGAGAAACACCCGCGGCGCGAGATCGTGGACGCGATTCGGTACGTCGTCGACACCGGCTGCAAGTGGCGGGCTCTGCCCAAGGACTATCCGCCCTGGCGAACCTGCTACAACGCCGTGGCCCGCTGGGCCGCCGCCGGGGTGATCGGGCAGATCCGAGACCAGCTCCGCAAACGCGTCCGCCGGGACATGGGACGCTCCCCTGGAGCGGTCGCCACCATCATCGACTCCCAGTCCGTCAAGGCCGCCGAAACCGTCGGCAAGGACTCGCGCCGGCTACGACGCAGCGAAGAAGATCAACGGCCGCAAGCGCCACCTGGTGGTCGACACCCAAGGCCTGCCGCTGTTCGTCATGGTCACCCCGGCCGACATGACCGACCGCGACGCGGCGAAGGAAGTCCTGTTCAGGCTGAGGCTCATGCACCCCGAGATCACAATCGTCTGGGCCGATTCCGCCTACGCCGGACAGCTCGTCGACTGGGCTAAGAAGGACCTGAACCTGACGTTGAAGACCGTCAGCCGGCCGAAGAACGCGGTCGGGTTCGTCGTCCTGCCCCGCCGCTGGGTGGTCGAGAGGTCGCTGGCCTGGGTCATGCATGCCCGCAGACATGCCCGCGACTACGAACGTCTCCTCCAGCATTCGGAGTCGCTGATCACCTGGGCCGCGATTACCCTCACGACCAGGCGAATCACCCGTCGGCAGTCCCGCCGGGCCAGCCAGCCGCCCTCCCGCGAACACTCACGCGACTGACTGGAAACGTGCCTGAGGCGGTTCCGTCTGAAGCGTTGCTTGCCTCAACGCTGAGCCGCAGGGCCGAGGTCTCCTTCGAGGACGGCCTGGATGATCCGTGGCCGGTTCCAGAGGGCGAGGAGCTCGTTGGCGATGGCCACGATGGACAGGGAATCCTCATCGTCGTGCGGTGTGATGGCGGCGGCCGACAGGGTGCGGGGGACGGCGCCGCGATCCAGGAGGACGCGCCATTCCTGCGGGCCGAGTTCCAGGAACTCCAGTTCGGTGAGCTCGATGGTCTCCAGGGGGTCGGTCAGCGTGCCGGGGCGCGCGGTGAGGGTGCGCAGCCGGGGCAGTCCGATGAGCGGGGTGAGGCTGAAAGGCGCGCCGTCGCACTCGCTGATGGACAGGACTTCCAGGGCGGGGTGTGCGGCGTCCTGTACGGCCTGGAGGTTTCGGGTGCCCACTACGGCCGCGACCGGTAGCCGATCCGTGGACGGGTCGGGTTGTTCCTCTCTCAGCTGGTCCAGGGCCAGGTCGGTGAGGGAGTCGGCCAAGAGTTCGGCGCCGATGCTCTGCTCGTGGTGGATGAGGATGACCTGCCCGAGGTGTCCGCGCGGGCCGGGTGTCAGATCGACCGCCAACCACTCTCCCTCGCCTCTGCACCCGATGACGATCCATCCGGGTGAGCCGGCCAGGCTTTGCACCGTGGCATCGGGCCGGGTGACGGCTGACTCCGTCGCCGCGAACTCCCAGCGGGGGGAGCGGCTCGTCACGTCGCCGGTGTAGAGGTCGTCCAGAGTGAAGAGCTCGCAGCTGACCACCCCGAAGGCATCCCTCCAGTCCTCCCAGTGTGCCGGTGCCATCCGGTATAGGAGCTTCAGCTCTTCGGAAAGCGTGACGCCGAGGTGCGCTTCGACGTCGGCGATCTCCTCCTCCGTCGCCCCGACGGCCTCGGGCAACCGCTCGCGGAGTGTGCGTTCCAGCAACTCCAAGTCCGCCGAGGGAGCTGGCCTCGCGTCAGGGCTCGGATCCGGAAGGCGGCGCCAGGGCTCGGGCAATGCGCCCTCGACCAGGACGAGCACCCCCAGGTCCGGGCTGCCGAAGGCGGCTTCCACGGCCGGGCCACGTTCGACCAGCCGGAGCGTGGCCCTTCCAGTCGGCCAGATCTCCGCCGTGAAGGCGATCTCGTCGACTCCCGCACGCTCGAGTGCCCTCCGCACCCGATCCACGACGCGTTGACAGGCCGGCGACACGGGTCCCCGTAGGGGCAGGCTCCAGCCGTTCTTGCCCATGTGTCCCGCTCCGCGGATGGGTCGCCCGGCATGCCTCTCCGTGTCGTAGGCCCGCAGGAGCCGCAGCACGGGCTCCCACATGGCGAAGTCGCATATCGACGAGGGCAAGGGAGGTGTCTGCTCAACCATGCGCAGACCGTACGCGGAACCAGTGACAGCGGAGGCGCCGGGTCGCCGCCCGCAACACCACAGAGAGATGGCCTGCCGCAACCGGGTGGCTCACCTACGCGCTCAGCGGGGCAAGTAGAAAACGCCCGGGGTCAAGTGCACGGGGGATATGGATCAGGTACTCAGCCGGCCGCAGCCGCGCCCACGGCCCGGAACTCCTGCGGGCTGACCCCGCGTACCCGCTTGAACGCCGCCGACAGCGCGAACGCCGACCCGTACCCCACCCGCCGGGCCACCGAAGCGACCGTGGCGTCCGGCTCGCGCAGCAGGTCCGCTGCCAGGGCCAGCCGCCATCCCGTCAGGTAGGCCATCGGCGGCTCCCCCACGAGCTCGGTGAACCGCCGGGCCAGCGCCGCCCGGGACGCCCCGGCCTTCTGCGCGAGCTCCGCGACCGTCCAACCGTGTGCCGGGTTCTCGTGCAGCAGCCGCACCGCCCGGCCCACCACCGGATCGGTCTGCGCCCGGTACCAGCCCGGCGACCCCGACGCCGGATCGGCGAGCCAGGTGCGCAGCACTCCGATCAGCAGCAGGTCCAGCAGGCGGTCCAGGACGAGTTCCTGGCCCGGCTCGTCGCGGCTGATCTCCGAGGCCAGCAGCCCGATCAGGGTGGTGTCGGCCGCGGCCGCCGGCCGGACCAGGACGGTCGGCAGCGTGTTCAGGAGCCGCCGCCCGACCTCGCTCGGCTCCAGGTAGGTGCCGCTCAGCATGACCGCGGCCTCCTCGTCCGGGACCGGGGTGCCCCAGGTGCGCAGGCCCAGGTCCAGGGTGCTGCCGAGGTCCTGGCCGTCGGGCGTGCTGCACCGCTGGTCCTCGTCCACCATGACGTGCACGGGCGTGCCGGGCGCGTCCGCGATCGTGTACGGCCTGGGCCCCCGTACGACGGCCACGTCCCCGGGACCGATCGGCACCGGCGTGCCCCCGTCGGGGAGCAGCCAGCCCGACCCGCGGACCAGGGTGAGCACCGTGAGCGGGGCCCGGTCCTCGATCCGCACCGCCCACGGCGGGTTGAAGATCGACTTGAGCAGGAGCGCCCCGCGGGCCTTCGGCCCTTCGAGGAGCCCCGTCATCATGTCCATGGCGTCATCGTGCCCGTGCGACAGCAGCGGTCACACGTCCCACGCTCCGGTCGCCGCTGCGTCCCGTGCGTACGCGGAGAAGTCCCGCGGCTCCCGCCCGAGCACCTCCCGCACCCCGTCCTCCGTGTGCGCGTTGCGCCCGTCCCGGAGCATCTCGAACAGCTCCGCGAACTCCTCCGGTACGTCCTCCAGCTCCCGCAGCGCCGCACGGTAGGCCTCGTCGGAGACCGGCACGTACGCGATCTCCCGCCCGGTCGCCTTCGACAGCTCGGCCGCGACGTCGGCGAAGCCCATCAGCCGCGGCCCGGTCAGCTCGTACGTCCGGCCGATGTGCCGGTCATCGGCCAGCGCGGCGACCACCACGTCGGCGATGTCGTCGGCGTCGACGAACGGCTCGACGGCGTCCCCGGTCGGCAGGGCGATGGTGCCGGCGCGCACGTCGTCCACGAAGATTCCCTCATCGAAGTTCTGGGCGAACCAACCGGCGCGTACGACGGTCCAGTCCGCCCCGGACTCCTTCAGGCGCTCCTCGGCCCGCTGCGAGCCCTCCTCGCCCCGGCCGGACAGCAGCACCAGCCGCCGCACCCCGGCGGCGACCGCAGCCTTGGCGAACGCGGCGACCCGCTCCTCCGCACCGGGGAACCCGAGGTCGGGGTAGTACGTCACGTACACCCGGTCGACCCCGTCGTGCACACGGGCCCACCCCTCGGGCTCGCTCCAGTCGAAGGCCGGGTCCCCGCTGCGCGATCCGACCCGCACGGTCCGGCCCTGCGCCACGAGCCTCTCGACCACCCGCCGCCCGGTCTTCCCCCTCCCTCCGATCACCAGCACGTCCGCCGTACCCGGCGCGTTCTTCTGCGTGTTGCTCTGCGAGTTGTTCTGCGTCTCGGTCATGAGCCCAGTCAAGCCCGCCGGGCCCGAGACGGGCCATGGCCGAGACCCTCACCCGCATACGCGAGCGTCTACCCGGCCTTCACGCCGGTGTTCTGGCAGGCCGTCAGCAGCCACGGCCCGTCCTCCCCGTCCCGGGTCATCACGTACAGCGGCGCGCCCTCGCTCTCCGGCTCACCGTCCGCGTTCCGGTACAGCTGGCGCACCTTCACCGCGGCCACGTCCGGGCGCAGGAACTGCACGTGCACCACCTCGTACGTCACCTCGCCGTTCCACTCGGCCGACGGCAGCACGGCCCGGGTGAACTCCGCTATCGCGTCGAAGCCGATCAGCACCTTGCCGTGCCCCGTGGTCCACAGGGCATCGGGGTGGAACAGGGCGAGGAACCCCTCCGGATCCTTGGCCCGCTGCGTGCGCTGGACCTCGGCAACAACCTCTGCAATGGCCTCAAGGGCCTTGATCTGCTCGCTCATGGCACCGATCGTGCCGCCTCAAGTGTGGTTGAGGTCAAGGAATGTGATCACATGTCGGTATGACCCGCACCAAGAGCCTCTACCTGCTCTGTTCAGCCGCCCCACCCGTCTTCGACGTGGCCCATGTGATCGAGGACGCGCAGGCCCGCGGCTGGGACGTCTGCCTGGGCCTCACCCCCATGGCCGCCCACTGGATCTCCAACAGTCTCGACGGACTGGCGGCCCTGACCGGCCACCCGGTGCGCTGGCAGTACAAGCTTCCCGGCGAGCCCGACGTCTGGCCGGTCGCCGACGCCCTGCTCTTCGCCCCGGCGACGTTCAACTCGCTCAACGCCTGGGCCCTGGGCCTGACGGACAAGTTCGCCCTCGGCGTCGCCGCCGAGGCCATCGGCAAGGGCACCCCGGTCGTCACCATGCCCTGCACCAACGCCGCCCTCGCCGCCCACCCGCAGTTCGACCAGTCCCTGGCCACCCTGCGCGGGGCCGGCGTCACGGTCCTGTTCGGCGAGGACGGCTTCGTCCCCGGCCCGGCCGGAGTCGACGCCCCGCCGCACTTCCCGTGGCAGCTGGCCCTGGACGCGGTGGACGCCACCCCCACCGCGTAGGCCGGAACCATTAACGGCGTTAACACCCCCCTGCCCCGCACCCGCCCCCAGACCGTTAACGCCGTTAACGCCGTTAACACCCGGGCCAGGGTCCGGGCGGGGCCGGGCGGTGCCGGGCGACGCCGGGCGACGCCGGGCGACGCCGGCCACCCGACCCCCGAGAACTCACTGGCAGGACCGACCCGCCGTAGGCGATCATGCGACGCATGATCGACCAACCCGCGCGATGGACCCAGGCAACCGTGTACCCCGACATGTGGGCCGACCCGGACACCGATCCCCGCAACAACGAGGACAGCCCGGAGGGCGAACTCGCGACCCTGCTGGACTTCCTCAAGAACTACCGCATCACCCTGCGGATGAAGTGCGACGGCCTGGATCCGGAGCAACTGGCCCGACGGTCGGTGCCGCCCTCGACGATGTCCCTGCTCGGCCTGCTCCGGCACCTCGCCGAGGTGGAACGGGACTGGCGCAACTGGCTCGACGACGCCGACCCGCTGCCGAAGCTCTACGGCGCGAAGGACGCGGACTTCCACGGAGCCGTTGCCGAGCAGGCCGTGGTCGACGCGGCGTACCGCGACCTGGAGCGCGAGCAAGCCGAGACCGACGCCGCACTGGCCGGACACACCGACCTGGGCGAGCGCGTGGGCAAGGACGGAACCTCTATCCGTGAGCTGATGGTCCACCGGGTCGAGGAGTACGCCCGCCACTGCGGCCACGCCGACCTGTTGCGCGAATGCGTCGACGGAAGAGTGGGCCAGTAGCACAACCCGGCCCGGAGCATTAACGGCGTTAACGCCCGGACGCCCGGACCCCTCGCGAGCTGAATCCGCCGTCGACGTCTGCCTCGTCGTTCGGAGGAACGAGAACCAGGCCGTCAGACAGCGCACCATGGAACTCGGCAGGTGTGGGGCTCCGTTCCTTCCGGGCACAAGCCCTTGATCACCGACTTGCGGATCGCTCGCCATGTCCGCAGGGAACACACCAGGTGGACACGCAGCTCAACCGCTTCCCGCTCGCCGCTGTTCTGGCCGGGGTGCTCGAAGGCCCACTGTTCCACCAGAAGCTCGTACGCTTCGGTGGTCGTCAGGCTGCTGTGAGCACAGGTGCGTGCGACGTCCGCCTGGACGATCCGGGCGATCCGCCGACCCACCGTCTGGTCGACGAGTTCTCTGACCCGTGCCAGCCCCTGCTCGTCCGCGTACAAGCCGAACCTCAGAGTTCGCGTCTTCATGACGGCGCAACCTACCGATCGCCAGTCTTGCGGCGGAAACGTCCAACTTCCGGTCAGCTCATGCGGGACGCGAGAGGACGCTGATGAACCAGTCGTGTACGGGGGCGAGGGTGGGTGATGCCGGCCAGCCGTTGACCGCTGCCACGAGGTTCCAGTACTGGGCAGCGAGGGGCTCGGGGCTGGTGTGCAGGCGGGTGAGGAGCCAGCGGCGCAGGTCACCGTCACCGTCCCCGGCGTTCACGAACGCGTGGGCGTAGAGGCTGCTCATCGCTTGGTCGTGAGGAGTGACCGCGGTGGAGGCGGGGAGGATGCCCGCGGTCACGGCTTCGTCGATGCGTTCGAGCAGTACCCGATTGAGGCCTTCGTGCAGGCCCTCGATGTCGCTGGTGGCGAAGTCTGCGGCCTGCGCCTCGGCGGCACGACGTACTGCCGTCCGGAACGGCGTGCTCTGGCAGAGTTCGGCGAGCTCCACCCAGGCTTCGACCTGCTCGGGCGTGGGGTCGTCGGGGAGGTCCGGCAGGGTGGTGCGCAGGAGGGCCTCAAGTTCGGGATGGACGTGGGGCTCGGCAAAAGCGGCGTCGACGAAGTCGGCTATCAGCTGGTGTCGTTCGGTGCGGGAGAGCATGGCGAGTCGGTGCATGAGGTTGATCTCCATGGGGGTGGGTCCGCGTCGGGCGGCTGCGCGCAGTACGGTCCGGCGCACGCGCAGGGTCTGGATCTCCACGTCGAGGGCATCGGCGTGTGCTTCCGCGACGTCCGCGAGGGTTTCCTTCCGGTCCAGCACCTTCCGTACGGACGTCAGGTCCAGTCCGAGGTCGCGCAGCGTGCGGACCAGGTTCAGACGTGCCAACGCGTCGACGCTGTAGAGCCGGTAGCCCGCTGGACTCCGGTCGGTCGGGGGAACGATGTCCTGGTCGGAGTAGTACCGAATGGTCTTCACCGTCAGGCCCGTCAGGCGGGACAGGTCCCCGATGGAATAGAGCGTGTCGCGGTGGTCCATGCCTCAAGCTTGGAGTCTCCCCCTACAGGAGACTCAACAGGTGGCGTTCTCCAGGCGACGACCACGAGCCGCGGCCGCGATCACCGATGGGGACGCAGCCAGCGAGCTTGCGTCGTCAAAGCCTCGCCCGCACCTGATCCTTCACACCGCGCACCGCCCGGAGGCCACCGTTAACGCCGTTAACGCTTCCGCCGCCGTGCACCGAAACCCAGCGCCAAGGACACACTGCAGTCGAGGTCCGTACGCGGCCTTCGAACCAATCCGGGCAGCGCGGGTCGGACCGTTAACGCCGTTAACGGCACCACCCGATGCGCGCGTCGCACGCATCCCGCACGGCCCGCAGCCCGGCCGGACCCGGACCCGGACCCGGACCCGGGCCATTAACGGCGTTAACGCTCACCGGCTCAGAGTCCGCCCGATCCCGGCCCCACACCGTTAACGGCGTTAATGGTCCGGCCCGAGCGCAGCCAGCGCGCAGCCCCGGCCGGCCAGCCGGACCCAGGGCGTTAATACTGCAACCGCATCTGGGGGATCTGGCCTCGGCGTTTGTAGTGAGATCGGCGGGCTCGGCCTGGCTTCGTCGTCGGAAGCGTGACCAGCGCAGATGGTGCTCGTTGGTCCGGTGTCGGGGCCCGACGAGGTGGCCCATGAGCCGGCGGATCTCCGGGACGCTCAGGGGTATGAGCTCCTGTTCGTCGTCAGCGTCGCCCCTTGTGCGGCCTCACGGGCGCGAAGGGCGGTCAGGTAGGCGAGAGCGGCCATGGCCAGGGTGATGTGCCGGTACCAGGCACGGTAGAGGCGGACCTGGTAGTGGTCCAGGCCGCACTCCATCTTCGCCGCCTGGAACGACTCCTCGATCGCCCACCGCGCGGCGGCCACCTTGACCAAGGTCCTTCAGCCGGGTGCCGACGGGGCCGTAGCAGACGTAGTGGGCGATCTTGCTCGGGGTCGCTGACGGAGCGGCGTGCGAGGACCCAGTGTCCGAAGCCGTTCTCCCACACGGGCTGGATCGCTACTCGGGCCCAGTCGTAGATCCGCTCGCCGTGGGAGCCCTGGCCTCCGGAGATGCGCTTCCAGGCCTGCCGCGGCAGTGTCGCGGTCAGCTCGTCCACTCGGACCTCGGCCCAGCCCGCGGTGATCACGGTGTCGTTGACCTTGGTGGCGAGCACGTGCGCGATGCGGCGTTCCTCCAGCCAGTATCTGAGGTGCTTGACCCGGCCGTACGCCTCGTCCGCGGTCACCCAGGAGAACGGGACGCGGGCGTCGATCGCGCGCTGCAACATCCATTTGAAGTGCTCGTTCTTCGTCGCGAACGGCGCCTCGTCCCCGATGCCGGCGGTTCGGCAGCGTTCCAGGTCATCGGTCCAGGACACGGGCAGATAGAGCTCGCGGTCGATCAACGCGCGCCCCTTGGAGGAGGCGTAGGCCAAGAACGTGCCGATCTGGCAGTTCTCGGTGCGGCCGGCGGTACCGCTGTATTGGCGTTGGACACCGGCCGACTGGGTGCCCTTCTTCAGGAAGCCGGTGTCGTCGCCGATCAGGATCCCGTCCCTGGCGCCGATCGTCTCCACCACGAAATCGCGCACGTCGTCGCGGACCGCGTCCTCATCCCAGTGGGAAAGGTTCAACAGGCGCTGGACCCCGTCCGGACGCAGCTGCCCGACCTGCTCGGCCAGCGTCCAGCCATTCTTCCGCTCCAACGGAGCCAGCAGCCCGGCCAGGTAGTCCAGCGCCCGATCGCGGGGCTCCGACCTGCCAAAACGACGCGCGATGCGGGCATGGAACCCGGCTATCCCCTCGAACCACGACTCGACCTGCTCAACCGTCAGCTCATCGGCACACAGATACACCAACGAGCCCCACACCACATCCATCACGCAGATGTGGTTGCAGGATTAGGCTGACCGGATGACAGCTGACCGCACAGCAGCCAAGTACCGCCGCATCCTCGCCCTGGCCGGCGCGGCCGGGATCGCCCTTGCCGGGAGCGCCTGTTCCTCGTCCGGGAGTTCCGGCGGGGCCGCCTCGGGCGGTGAGAGGCTGTCCTACGACCGAGTCGCCTCGACGGCGAAGCAGCTGACGAGTACGTCGGCCTGCCCGTTCGGCCTCGACCCGGCGGCGGCGCTGAAGGCGGCCGGTGCCGAACGGACCGTCACCCCGGCGGCGTCCGGCGGCGACCCCGCGGCTCAGGGGACCGTCACCCCGGGCCGGCCGGCTGAGGCCTGGCCCAGCGGGCAGCCCACACCGCCGTTTGGGCTCCCCTCCAACCCCGCCGTCCCGCCGCACACGTCCGTCGTCTGCCGCTTCACGGCTTCGGAAGCCCCGGTGGAGATCGACCTCGTGGCCACGTCCGAGGACGGGGTGGCGGTGAACCTGGCGCTGCCGCAGATCGCCTACCTCGGCGCCCTCAGCACTGATGAGGTGATGGCGTTCTCCAAGGACGGGCCCGAGATCGACCGGACCAGGGTCACCCCGGGCAGGGGCACGGTCGCCGTTGCACGGGTGGCGGTGGCGGGCAAGGGCGACTTGGCGCTCGTGGTCTCCCAGGGATGGCCCGTCACCAAGGCGGACCCGGCCCTGGCCGGCGAGTCGCTCAGGAAGGTCGCCGAGGCGCTCGCGGCCCAACTGCGGCCGTAGGCGGCGCCGGCAGGCGACCCGCCGCGCACCGGCTCGCCGCCCGACCGGAGCGAACCGGTGCGGTACCCGGGAGGGCCGAACCGGAGGTCGCCAGGGCCGCGGCCGGGGCCGCCTCGGAGCCCGGGTGGCTCCGAACGAGTACCGCGACTCGACCTGCTCAACCGTCAGCTCATCGGCACACAGATACACCAACGAACCCCACACCACATCCGCCATGCAGATGCGGTTGCAGTATTAACGGCGTTAACGGCGTTAACGGTCGCCTCCGCCCCGCTCCCTCAACCTCCGTACCACCGGCCCCGTGACCCCCGTCGTCACCAAAGCCATCAGCACGAGCATCGTGAACAGCTCTCCCCCGATCACCCCCAGCCCGAGCCCCACGTTCAGGACCACCAGCTCGGTCACCCCCCGGCAGTTCATCAGCGCACCCAGCATCACCGCGTCCCGGGCCGGCAGCCCCGCCAGCACCGCCGCACCGGCACCCGCCCCCCACTTCCCGGCGACCGCGACACCGAGCACCGCCAGTGCCCACCACCACGCTTCGCCTCCGACCAGCAGCCCCACGTCCGTCCTGAGCCCGCTGCCCACGAAGAACAGCGGCAGCAGTACCGGCACCGCGAACTCCCGCATCCGCCCTGCCGCCGCCTCCACCAGCCCCACCCGCGGCAGCACCACACCGAACAGGAACGCCCCGAACAGCGCGTGCACCCCTACGGCTTGCGTGGTGTACGCCGCGAGGCACAGCCCGCTGCACAACCCCACCACCGCTCCGGGCCCCGAGTCGGAGCCGCCCCACCGCTCCACCGCCCGGGCGAGCACCGGCCGCACCCCCCACCACATCACCGCGAGGAACGCCCCCGCCAGCGCTGCGGTACCGACGACCCCCCAACCGCTCCCCGCTCCCGCGGTACCGGCCATGGCGACGACCACCGCCAGCAGGCACCAGGCCACCACGTCGGCCACCGCCGCGCACGCCATCGCCACCGTTCCGACGGGCGTCCCGTGGAGCCCCTGATCCGCCAGGATCCGCGCCAGCACCGGGAACGCGGTCACGCTCAGCGCGACGGCCACGAACAGCACGAACTCGGCCCGCCCCACCCCCTCCGGCGCGAGCGACCCGTACATCGCCAACGCCAGCAGGGCCCCCAGCCCCAGCGGCACCCACAGGCTGGCCTGGCTGACGGCCACGACGGCCCGCCCCCGCCCCCGCAGCAGTCCGGGATCCAGCTCGAACCCGACCAGGAACATGAAGACCAGCAGCCCCAGGTTCCCCAGCACCCCGAGGAACGGGAGCACCTCTCCCGGCAGCAGCCACCGGCTCGCGTCCGGCCAGAGCCACCCGAGCAGCGACGGCCCGAGCACGATCCCGACCAGGATCTCCCCCACCACGGCCGGCTGCCCGAGCCTGCGCACCGCGGCGCCGGCAATCCCGCACGCGAGCACGACCACGGGCACGGCAATGAGCACTGCCTCGAGCGGTTCACGTATCGCCCCCACTCGGACAGGCTTCCGCCCGCACCCCCGCGCCGCAACGAACACCCGCACACTTCCAGGGGTGGGGGGGGGTAGGGGGTTAGGGGCGGTGCTAGCCCGCCGGGGGGGGGCCCGCGGCCCCCCCCCACGCGCGGGCGCCGGGCCGCGCCG
>NZ_JBHXTC010000011.1:105602-123332 GCF_042677605.1 Streptomyces sp. NPDC127106
CGTCACACCCTGCCCCCCCCCCCCCCCCGCGCCCCCCCCCCCCCCCCGCCCCAGCCCGCGGGGGGCGGTTTTAGCGCGGCGACCCCCGGCGCCCCCCCCCCCCCCGGAGCGACGACCGGCGCCACCACCGAAGCGGCGTCAGCGGGACACCGCATTAACGGCGTTGATACCAAACCCCCTCAGTCCCCCACCGCGCCACTACATTGGCCCTGGCACCAACCCCACACCGACGGCCCGGTCCGGTGACACGAGACAGACCCTGGCAAACGGGGCAGCACACCACTTCCCCGCAGCTGAACCGGTTCCGCCGGCTCACCAAAGGCCGGACTGCGCCCAATCCGTTAGCAAAACCCAAGCGTGGCGCCCACATCCACCCAGGAACGTTAGTAAAGTCCCTCTCATGACTTTGCCTTCCTCCCCGAGCGACCGCGAGAAGGTCGTCTCCAAGCTGCCCCCGTGGCTCCGCCAGGAGTTGAAAATCCGCACCGCCCAACTCCGGGTGGACATCCAGGACGCCGTGCACCAGGGCATCGCCCACTGGAGCGCGCTCGCTTCCGCCCCCTCCTCCGTGGACACTTCGGGCGCCGAGTCGTTCTCGACCTGGCTGCCCGTCGGCCAGTGGGAGTCCTTCCGCGCCGACGCCAAGGACCGCGGTGTCTCCCTCATCCAGGGGCTGGCCCAAGCCGTCCGCCTCTGGCTGGAGATGAACCCGGCCCCCACCGTCAAGCGCCCCTCCGTCGTACGCCGCATCGTCGTCTGCAACCAGAAGGGCGGCGTCGGCAAGACCGCCGTCACCGCCGGCACCGGTGAGGCGCTGGCCGAGGACCCGGACACCCTCCACCCCGTCCGCGTGGCCCGTCAACTGGCCCGCCGCTCCTCCCCCGACGACACCGCCGCCTTCACCGCGGCCGCCGACGCGGCCGCCACGCCCCTGGACCTGGAGGACCTCCCGGGCCTCGGCATGCGCGTCCTGCTGGTCGACTTCGACCCCCAGGGCCACCTCACCAAGCAGCTCGGCCACCACCCGCTCCCCATCGGCGGCGACAGCCTCACCTGCCACATGGCCGGCGAGGCCAAGGGCCCGCTCGCCGATCTGATCGTCCCCATCGAGCACGGCCGCTTCGGCGACCGCCTGCACCTCCTCCCCGCCTGCACGGACGCCTTCCTCCTCGACGTCCGCCTGTCCACCGTCCGCGCACGCGAGGCCTCCCTCGAACGCGCCCTCGCCCCCGTCGAGTCCGAGTACGACGTCATCCTCATCGACTGCCCTCCGAGCCTGGGTCTGAGCATGGACGCCGCCATCTACTACGGCCGGCGCCGTGAGACGGAGCAGCAGGGCGCGTCCGGCGCGCTGATCGTCGTCCAGGCGGAGGACTCCTCGGCCGACGCGTACGACCTCCTCACCTCCCAGATCAACGACCTCCGCGACGACCTCAGCCTCGACATCGACTACCTCGGCCTCGTCGTCAACCTCTACGACGGCCGACGCGGCTTCATCGCGACCTCGTCCCTCCAGGCCTGGATGGACATAAAGGATCCGCGTGTCGTCGCCGTCGTACCGGACCTCAAGGAACAGCGCGAGGCCGTCCGCGTGAAGCAGCCCCTCTTCGTCTACGCCCCCAAGGGCGACCAGGCAGTCGCCCTGCGCGCCCTCGCCCGGGAGATCTCATGAGCAGCAAGGCCGACAAACTCGGAGTCTCGGCGTCCTTCGCGCGGGCCCAGCCCGTGAGCGTCAGCTCCCGCCGGGCGGCCATCGCGGAGGCCACCGGCGCCCCTACCTCCGGCGTGCTCCCGCCCTCCGAGGTGCCCATCGAGGCCCTCGCCCACAACCCGTTCAACCTCCGCGAGGACCTGACCGAGCTCGATGAGCTGGCCCAGTCCCTCGCCTCCCGGGGCCAGCTGCAGCCCCTCGCAGTCGCCACGCGCGTGGCCTTCATGGAGGCGCACCCCGGGCAGACGGAGGGTCTGGGCCGCGCGCCGTACGTGGTCATCGACGGCAACCGGCGCCTGGCCGCCGCCCACCTGGCGGGCCTGCGCACCCTGCACATCCACGTGAACGACGCCCTCGCCACGTCGGCCGCGGACATTTTGGAATCGGCGCTCATCGCGAACGTTCACCGCGTCGACGTGGCCCCGATGGACCAGGCGCGCGCCCTCCAGGAGCTCGTGGACGTGCACGGCTCCCAGGCTCAGGTCGCCAAGCGCCTCGGCAAGACCCCGGCCTGGGTCTCCCAGCGACTGGCCCTGCTGAACCTGACCCCGGCCCTCCAGGAGAAGGTCGACACGGGCGAGCTCAAGGTGGAGCCGGCTCGCCGCATCGGCCGCCTCCCTCAGGAGCAGCAGGAGGCAGCGGCCACGGAGTCCATCAACGCCCCCGCGCCGCCCCGCCAGCGCTCGACCCCGACACCCCCGCCGCCGGCACCGATCCCCGCACCGGCCCCCACAGCCGGCCCGCCGATCGCCCAGCCCTCCACACCCACACCGCCCCCCGCGCCCGCGCCCCTCACCGTCGCCCCGGCCACCACGACCACGACCACGGCCACGGCACCCCCCACCCCCCGCATCACGATCGCCACGGACTCCCCGGAAACGATCGCGGACGCCCTGACCGCCCACCTCACCCCGGACGACCTCAAGGCCGTGACGGAACTCCTGATCACGCGCATCTGAGCCGGGGGAGGGGAGCAGCAGCACCACACGCCGGGGGCGCTGACGGCATTAACGCCGTTAACGCCCCCACGTGCGCGCGTGGAGGCGTTAACGGCGTTAACGGTCGCAGGGACCAGAGGGACCGAGAGGAGCCAGGGACCGAACCGACAGGGACCGAACCGACAGGAACCAGCAGGGGGACCGAGAGGGACCGAACGACAAGGCCCCGCAGGGACCGACAGGGACCGAACCGACAGGGCCCCGCAGGGACCGAGAGACAAGGCCCCGCAGGGACCCAGAGGGACCGAACCAACAGGGATCCACAGGGACCGAGAGGGACTCAGAGGGTCTGGAGGGACTGAAGGGACTGAAATTCGCCATTACCTTCAGGCACTATCCGGCCACCCCATCCGGGCAGCCGAAACCGGCCCCTGAAGCGGAACGGAGGGCACATGCCCACCGCGGCGCAGCACAGGCGCGGGCAGAGCTAACTGGAACCAGAGAGGGTCTGAAGGGACCGAAGGGACTGACTCAGGCAACTGTCGGCGCGGACGCGGACAGCCCACGCTGCGAGCGGACGGTCTTCTTGCCGACCTGCCGTGGCGCGATCGTGCGGGGATCCACTGCCTCGCCCGGCGCGCCTTCCTTGTACAGGCCGTCCGGCTCGGCGTCCCGGTCGTGCGGCAGCAGGTAGAACACCCGCCGCTTCTGCAGGCCGCTGTCGGGGTCCGCTTCCGCGGTGTCGCCGAGCTCGGTGAAGCCGATCATGCGCCCGTCGCGGTGGTAGCGCGGCTTGCCCCGGCGCCGGGGGGTCTTGTCCAGGGCCTGGCGGACGTAATCGAGCTCTTCGGGGTCCTCCAGCCACACCACTTTGTCCTCGTGGGTGAGATCGCTTGCCGTCAGTAGCGAGCTCATGGCCTGGATCCTTCCTCGTTCACGTCGGCCCTTCCGGGCCCCTGGTTCCTCCACGCCGCGAGCGGCGCCGGTGCCGATGGCGATATGCGACAGGGCCCTGAGGGCCCCCGCCGGCCGGTGGGTCTGTTCATCTTCCTTGTCCATCGTAGGCGTGCCCACCCCGGGGAGGCAGCACACATCAGCCGATCACGTCGCGATTGCCCGAATTGCGTGGTGCGGTGTCTACTCCTCGTCGGCCAAGAGGGCCAGACCGGGGTAGAACTTCTGCCCGTTCGAGCGGAGCATCTCACTGGGTGAGGCGACGCCGACCTCCGCGCGGATGCGTGTGGCGAACGCGCGGGTCGTGGCCGGACGCAGGCCCTCGCCGTCCTGACACCAGGCACTGTAAGCCCGGTAGAGGGCTCCCTGCTCCACTTTCAGATCACGTGAATCGGGCAGGTCCGCCCCAGTGGTGCAGCATTCCACAAGGAACCGCCCGATGTGGTCCTCGGTGGTGGCGTAGGCCTGGGTGGCGGTCCGGACCACGCTGGGCCCGGTCAGGGCCGGCTTGGTCGCGAGGTAGGCCTTGGCCCCCTGGATCATCCAGTGGAGGATACCCGGGCCTTCCTCCTGGACGAGTGCCTCCGCCAGATTGTCGATCTTGCGGTGGTCGGGGACGACCCGCTCGAAGGGGATCAGCCGGATGCGCCGCCAGAAGGCGTGGCCTCCGGTGCCGACCTCCGGGCGGTGGTTGCCGAGCAGCCACAGCTTGTGGGTGGGCTCGAAGCTGAAGAAGTCCTGCCGCATGCGGCGCGCCTTGAGGCGGTCGCCGCCGGTGAGGAGCTTGACGCGGGCCTCGTCGAACTTGTCGTGCGGCTTGAGCTCGCTGCACACGAACAGGCGGCGGCCGTGGAGCTCCGTCAGCTCGGTGGAGTGCTCGTTGAACTTGCCGCGCTCCATGAGGAAGCCGGGCGGGGCCACGTCCGCGTAGTCGCCGAGGATCTTGATGACGACGTCGAGGAGGGCCGACTTGCCGTTGGCGCCGACGCCGTACAGGAAGGGCAGGACCTGGCCGCCGACGTCACCGGTGATGGAGTAGCCGAGCAGGAGATGAAGGAAGTTGATCATCTCCTTGCCCTTGTCGTCGTCGCCGAAGGTCTGGTGGAGGAAGTCGTGGAACCTCGGGGTCGGCATGGCCTCGGGGGCCAAGTGCGTGGCGCGGGAGTGCAGGTCCCGGGTGGGGTCGGGCTTGTGGAGGTCGCCGGTGCGCAGGTCCACGACCCCCGACGGGGTGCACAGGGCGTACTTGTCGCCGTCCAGGGAGTCCGGGTCCAGGGCGAGCTCGGGGGAGGCCTTGGCCTGGGCGAGCATGGCCTTCACGCCCGAGGTGGACATGGCGCGCTTGCGGTGCTGGGCCAGTTCCCGGTCGGTGAAGACGCCGCGCGGGTCGTGGCCGGGCAGCTCCTCCGCCATCTCGCCGGCGGCCCAGATCGCGGACTTCTCCCCGCCGGTGCGCTTCCACCGGTACTCGTCCCACACGTACCAGCCCAGTCCCTCCACGTGGCGGAACCGGTCGTGGTGGAGGTGCGCGAACAGCTTGGCGTTGCCGCGGTCGGTGAGGTTGCGCAGCAGACCTGCGGAGATGAAGTCGCCGGCGGTCGAGCCGGCCGGGGGAGTGGTCTGCTGCGCGGGCAGGCGGCGGCCGCCGCGCCGGCCCCGCTTGGCGGTGTCGGCGGGCGCGTCGGCAGAGGTGCCGTCAGAGGTGTCGGCAGAGGCTTCCGTCGTGAACGCGGCGAGCTGTTCCGCCGCGGCCTGGGCGTTGAACCCCGTGCTTCCGGCGTTGCTCATGGGCGTTCCTTGGGGTGGATGGGTCGGTGGCTTCCGGCGAGTAGACCTGTTTCGACGATGACGCGGTTCCGGCGCGGCTGGTGGGGTCGCGCGTGGTCCGCGGCGTCGAGGAGCAGCCGACGGCACTCCTCGGGATCGAAGTGGCCCGCGGCGGCCAGCCCGCCCGCGGTGAACGCCGCCCGGTTGAGCTTCTCGCTGAACGCCGTTCCGGCAGGGCTGGCCGCGCAGGCCCGCACCTCGTCCACGAGCGGGGCCAGGACCCGCTGTCCGGCCCGCGCGCGGCCCTGGGGACCGTGAACCTGCGGGGGGGCCTGACGGGCCGCCACAGGGCCGCCTGAGGGCTTTGCGGGGGCTTCCTCGACCGAGTGCCCTGTGCGGGCGAGTTCGGCCGTCAGCCACAGCGGCAGGGGGGCGGGCAGTCGCGCTCCGGGCAGCGCCTCGTACACACCGGCTGCCGTGCGCGTCGCGGGCGCCACGATGTATCCGCCGACCGACCGGACATCGACCTGCCAGGCGAGCGCGACCTTGGGGCTCGATCCGCTGGAGGACCGAAAGCGCGGACCGTCCTTGGGTGCCCGGTACCAGACGTGCATACCTCCGGAGGGCGTGCGGACGCGCAGGGTCGAGGTGTCCTCGCACGGGTTGGGCCGCGAGCGGTACGCGGCCAGCAGCGCCAGCGTGTCGAACCCGCTCTGCAGCCCGGTCAGGTCCACCCGGTCGTCGACGGGGATGCCGGGCAGCAGCCGCTGGCGGTCGGGCAGCGGGGCCGGGTGGGCGTCGACGTCGATGACCACGAGCCGGGTCGGGCCGCAGGAGACGCCCACACCGAACCCGGGCTCGGTCTCCCACCACCGCAGCACCGTGGGCACGTCCGTGGTGGCGGCGTGGAAGCCGTGGCACCAGCGGCCCCGGGCGCGGCAGGGGCATTCCTGCGGGGGGTGCTGGCCGGCGCGGCAGTCGGGGCAGTTCTGGGCGGGAGTCTTGGTCCCTGGCGCCAGCGGGTGCACCGGGTAGCCCCTCAGGGCCAGCCAGACGGCCACGTCCCGTGCCGTCCCGCCACTCTCACCGGGTGGCAGGCTCTCGGAGTGGACGGGCACTGGCTCTTCCTTGACGCATTGTTAGCGGCGGCTGCTCCGGCCCCGGGGCTGGTTCCCGAGGAGCACTTTTGACCTGCGCCTCAGGGACCAGAGGGACTGAAGATTCACTATGCCGGAGACTACCCCAGAGACTGCCGCAGCCCGGGATGCAATCTCCGCTGTATTGAAAGTTCAGTCCCTTCAGTCCCTCAGTCCCTGACATTTTCCAACCGGTTTGTCCGGATAGGCCCTTCTCCGAAGCCGCTGCACGGCCGGGCGTGTCGCGATCCCGCCCGTCGCGTCCGGGCGCAGGACGGGATCCGGGGCCCGTGGGGGTACCGCCGACCGCAGCCTTCCGGACATCGCCGCCCGGGGTACAGGACGGACCTGCAGCGGGGGGAGTCCCGGCCCACGACGTTCGGTCCCTGCGAGGTTCGGTCCCTGCGGTGGGCGGTCCCGGAGTCCCTCGGTCCTTTTCAGTCCCTGTGCCTCCGGAAGCCCCCGCAGCGGTTCCGGAACCAGATCGTCCGCCCCAGGGTCTGAACCTGCCGGATTCGCGTTCAGTCCCTGCTCGTTCAGTCCCTGGACAAAACCGCAGGTCACAGCCCTTCGCGCCAAGCCTCAGGGACTGAAGGGACTCAGAATCACTATTTCCAGCCTTTACGTGCGTGCGTGTATGCGCGCCTGTAAGTAATCAGTAGGTATTACTGGAGTAGCGTGAGCAGCTCATAACTAGAGATTTGAGTCCCTTCAGTCCCTCTCAGTCCCTGCCCGAGCCCCTGACCTGCAGGTTCTCTCAGTGACCGAAGGGACAGGGACTGAAGCGTGCCCACCGGGCTTCAGTCCCCCGAGTCGGGGGAGGGGGTACGGAGGGAGGGGGTACGGCCAAGGCCCTTAAAGATCGGGAAAGGGACTGGACGCGAAGCCGTGCATTTCTCCGACGCATTCGCCACGGGCCGGCACGCGGCGCTCGACGCAGGCACCAGAACGAGCGAGATCATTTGTTTTCCGTCGCAGGACCCGGTCCGCCTTCTCGGGGCACGGGGAACCGGTCGACGGTTCGGACGACCCCGGCCAGGAGCACCGGCACGCAGGCTGCTGCCGCACGCGCACCGGTGGGGGAGGACCTGTTCCCCCGGCGGCCGGTTGGGGTTCGAGCATGACCACCACGGGAGGCCGTGCGTGCTCACCGAGCCGTAGCAGGGGATGGATTTCGTCCTGCTGGACGAAGCGGGTGTCACCCGGCGGGAGGGCGTGGGGGAGCGCCCCAGCAGGCCCACGGCTGACGCAACGCCCGTGCCGTGCCCGCCGCCCCGGCGGTTCCGCGAGCACGCGGAACCGCGCGCCCTACAGTTCGAACTCGACGTGTTCCAGGTCGGTGTACTCGACCAGCAGGCCCTGGGCCCGGCGCCCGTGGTCCTTGAAGTAGGTCTCCTGGAGTCCTTCGGCGGCGATCTGCCGGAGCCGCTGCTCGGTGGCTCCGGCCTCCTGCGCCTCGAAGAGCCGGCCGGCGAACTCCGGCGGGAGCGCCACGGTGAGGTGGCGCAGCCGGGCGTCGTCGGTGGTGCCGGGCGCGGCCGTGTAGCCGAACCGGGCACGGGTGTCGATCATGATGCCGGTGGTGGTGGCGGCGGCCTTCCGCGCTCTGGCCCGGACCTGCGGCTGCCACCGCCGCCGCACCTCCCGCTCCATGCGGGCGGCGAGCTCCGGCCTGGGCTGCCTGATCTGGTCCTTCAGGTACCGTTCGACGGTGCGCTGGCTGATGCCCAGCAGCTGGGCGACGTCCTTCGTACGGCCCTTGTACTGCTTGACCAGATAGCGCATCCGGGCACCGGCGCTCTTGGGGACGGGGCGGGTGAACGCCTGCTGCAGGGCTTCCTCGAGTCCTTCCCCGACCGTGGCCATCGGGATCTACCTACTCTCCGTTGTCCTGGGCCGAGATCTGGCCGTCCTTGATGTACCGGGCCAGGTTGAGGGCGCTTCCGTACTCCTCGCGGACGCCTTCGGCCCACAGTACGGTCTGGGTGCCCTCGTGCTTGACCATGCCCGGGGAGACGCCCAGCTGGAAGCCGCCCTTGAGGGGCTTGCCCTCCTCGTAGGGGAGGACGTCGAGCGGGCTGGGACCGTCGGAGGCGTACACGGCGCAGTCGGACAGCACGGCGACCGGGAAACGGCCGGTGGCGGCGGCGAGTTTGAGCATCTTACGGTGCATGTTGATCCGCGTCCGGGAGATGACGGCCGCGCGGATGTCCGGGCGCCAGGTCGGACGCAGCAGCGCCGGCCAGGGCTGGCCCGGGCGCCAGCCGCCGCCCCGGGGCCGCTCGCGGAGCTTGCCGATGCCGCCCTTCACCGTCGCCTTGATCGCGGACAGGACCAGCGCCAGGTCGGGGTCGACCTCCCGGTGTCGGGCCATCGCCTCCAAGAAGGCCTGCGGCTCCATGCCGGTGGTGACGCCGAGGTCGGCCATGGTGGCGACGTAGGCGTCGCGCAGCCGCTGGTACCAGGCGTCCAGGTACCGGCCGGTCTCCTTGCGCAGGTAGCCCTCGGCCGGGCGGACGTCGTACCCGAGCTCCACCGCATACGCGACGGTCGGGGTGGCGTACCAGGCCGGCCCCTGGGGCCGCTCGCCGGTCGGGGTGAACGGCGACGGAAGCCGCGGGTCGAGCTCCACACCGGACAGGTCGACCAACCAGCACCCCGGCACCTTCGCGTCGAAGACCGGCCGGGTGACACGGGTGGGCGCGCCGAGGCCGACGACGGCGCCGTTCGCGCCCGCGGCGAACGCCATGTTCACGTCGACGCCCACCACGTACGGCTTGAGGCACTCCTCGTCGGTGAGGGGCCGGGCCCAGTCGTACGCCTCCTCCACCAGGACCTCGGCGGGCCCGCGCTGGTGGAACCGCGGCAGGTGCGCGAGGAGCGGGTGCCCGTCCGGGGCCTCCGGCGGGGCGCAGTCCACGGGCTGCGAGCCGAGCGAGCCGGGGTTGTACTCGCTGTGGCGGCGGCCGTCGGCGTCGGGCCGGCCGGCCCGTGTCGGCGGGTGCAGGGCGGTCATCAGCTCCAGGCCGTTGACCGCGGTGGACCCGCGCGGGGTGATGACTCGGGACGCGTACGTACCCAGCAGCCGGGCCAGCTCGGCCGGCGGCAGCTCGGCAGCGCGGCCCCAGGAGCGGCTGTCGAGGGCGTCCCAGCCCAGGACGCACAGCTGGACGCAGGACCGCTTGCCGCCCTGCGCGGGCCGGTAGATCCGCGCCCACGGCCCGAGCCCGCGCCGCGTCAGCTGCCACTGGGCCTTCGCGAGCTGCTTGACGACCCTGTGGTCGTCGGGCAGTCGCCCGCCGTGCCGCTCCTCCTCGGACAGCCGGGACGGCAGCCCGTACCGCTCGGCGGCGGCATCGGTCAGGACGAGGACGGGATCGGCGTCGCGCCCGTTGGCGTTCAGCCGCGAGGCACCGAGCCCGGCCTCCGCGAGCGTCCATTCCACCAGTGCCGGAAGGGACTTGGCGGGCACGTCCAGGACGAGCCCGCCGACGCAGTACGCGACGACCTGCCGGTCGGCATCGGCGTCGACGACGGCCAGTGGCCCGTGCGGATACCGCGCATCGGCCACCACCGCCGGGGCCCCGGACGCCTCCTGCACGCTCCGCGGCGGCGGGGGAGACGCCGCCGCCGCGGGACGAGCGGGAGGCGCCGGGCGGCGGGCGGGGGGTGCAGGGGATGCCGGGGGCACCGGGGGCACCGAAGGCGCCTGCGGCGCCACTTCCGGGGCCGGAGCGACCGAGGGGGAGGGGGCGTCCTCCGCCTCGGGGAAGCGCTCGGCCAGACCCTCCAGCAGCCTGGCGTATGCGGCACGCTTCGGCGGGCGCGGCTCGGTCCGGCCGGCCTCCCAGCCACTCACGGTCTCGCGCCGGGTCTGCAGCGCGACCGCGATCTGGTCCTGGCTCAGCCCGGCGGCCTCCCGCAGCCGCTTCCGCTCGGCCGGCGGCGGCAGCGGATCCTGGGAAACCCGTTCGAGTAGCGCATCCACCGCACTGAACAGCTCGTTCTCCGTAGACACAGAGATCACCTCCACTCGCACCCTATCCCGAGCGCACGCAGATCACACGCGAATCACACACCGATCGCATGGTCGTCGTGGAACTCCCCGTTGAACACCGGGATCCCGGAGCCCGCAACCACCGGGTAGCTCTTGATGATCAGCTCAGATGTCCTGTCCCTCCTCCTGCTCGGGGGCGAGCGTGCTCGACACGACGTACGGGGGAGCGAGTACTCGAAGTGCCGGGCAGCTGCCGCTGCCCGGCGTCTGCGACGGCAGGGGCGTCAGCGCCCGGGACCGGTTCCCTCGGTGAGCTCGCGGGCCACCGGGATCGGACCGGCGGGGGCGCGGCTCAGGGCGATCCGGAAGATCTCGGCCACGACCTCCCACGGCGTGTGCACCGGTGCGTCGCCCACCTCGGCGGTCCCGCCGGTGTCCGCGCGTACCACGACGGTCAGCCGCGACGGACGGTCAGCGGGAGCGAGCGGGCGCCGAACAGCCCCTCGCGGTGGAAGTCGTACGGCGCGCCCGGCGTGATCATGATGTCCTCGAACCGGTCCAGCAGCATCTCCAGGGCGATCCGGCCCTCCAGACGGGCCAGCGGTCCGCCGAGGCAGTAGTGGATGCCGTGACCGAAGGCCAGCTGCGGGTTGGGGCTGCGCTGGGGATCGAAGACCTCCGGGTCCGCCACGTGCCGCTCGTCGTGGTTGGCCGAGAGCAGCGACGCCATGACCATCCGGTCCTTCGGGACGGTCACCCCGCCGACGGTGACCTCCCGGGTGGTGACCCGGGCCGCGACCGTGATCGGGGGCCGCATCCGCAGGACCTCCTCGATGACGCCGGCGATCAGGGAGCGGTCGGCCCGCAGCGCCGCGGCGGTCCCGGGGTTCTCCTCCAGGCAGAGCACCGTGTTGCCGAGCAGCATCGACGTCGAGACGTGCCCGGCCATCAGCAGCAGCGCACCGAACTCGACGATCTGGCGGTCCGTCAGCTGCTCGCCGGCGATCTCCGCGGTCACCAGCCGGGACAGCAGGTCGTCGCCGCCCGGCGTCTTGCGGCGGTCCTCGACGTGCCGCTGGAGGTAGGCGTGCATCTCCTTGAGCGGCTCCTTGACCAGCCGCTCGTAGTCCTCGCCCGCCTCGTCCCCGAACTGCATCTCGACGGCGTCGTCGACCTGCATCGAGAGCATCCGGTCGGACCAGCTGCGGAACAGGCCGCGGTCCTCGGTCGGGACGCCCAGCAGCTCGGCGATCACGATCACCGGAAGCGGGTAGGCGAAGTCGCCGACCAGGTCGAACTCGTCGCCCTCGACCTTCTCCAGCAGTTGGCCGGCGAGTTCGGTGACGCGCGGCTCCAGGTCGGCCACGGTGCGCAGGGTGAACGCCTGGCTGACCAGACTGCGCAGCTTGCGGTGGAGCGGCGGGTCGATGACGGAGAGGATCTCCTCGCTGAGCGCGCTGGAGTCCGGGCGCAGCCGGCTCAGGTCGGAGGAGAAGACGGCGGGGTCGGAGGTCACCGCCAGGACGTCGGCGTGGCGGTAGACGTGGAACACGCCGTACTGGTCCTCGTGGACCGGGTGTTCGTCGCGCATGGTCCGCAGCCAGGCGAGCATCGCCTTGCCGCCGTCGGCCATGGACGGCGGTGCGGGAGGGGTCTGCTGGGCCATTGTCGGCTCCTTCGGTGCAGGGGGCTGGCGGTGCCGGGGCTGGCACGGGGAATTCGGTGGGCGGCCCGGTATCAGACGCGGTCCACGGCCAGGGCGGCGGTGTTCGCGCCGGTGTCCGCACCGGTGGTCGTGGAGCCGGCCGCCGTGTGCGCGCTGGTCAGGGCGTACGGGTCGAGGGCGTCGGCGGGGTGGTGCTCGATCTGGAGCCGCAGGCCGAGGTCGTGCTCGGCCGCGATCTCCAGCAGCACCTCCATCGCCAGGTGGTCCTCCAGCGCGAAGCCGGTCGAGTCGAAGACCGTCAGCCGGTCGCGCAACGCGTGGGCGGCTGACGGATCGGCGCAGAGCTCGCCGAGGCTGAGCCCGATCTCGTGCGGTGCCAGCCGCTGGCACTCGCCCTCGTGGCGGGCCTGCTCGGGGTGGTCGGGGCTGACGTGGGCGCGGCGCAGCAGGTCGAGCGGCAGCTCGGTCTTGCCGACCAGGTCGGCGCCGATGGCGTTGACGTGCAGGTGGGGGCGGAACGCGGCGTCCGCCGGGAGGACGGGCCCGCCGCCGACGGGGACGGTGGTTGCGGTGCAGATGATGTCGGCCTCGGCCGCGATCCGGTGCGGTTCGGCGACCTGCACGTCGAGGCCGAGGAACGCCACCCGGTCGGCGAGGCTCGCCGCGTGCGACGGGTCGGTGTCCCAGGCGAGCACCCGCTCGACGGGGAAGACGCGGGTGAGGGCATGGAGTTGGGTCACCGACTGGGCACCGGCGCCGATGAGTCCGATCACGCGGCTGTCCGGTGCGGCCAGCAGCCGACTGGCGACGGCGCTCGCCGCGCCGGTGCGGATCGCGGTGAGCAGCACGCCGTCGATCAGCGCGGTGAGCGCGCCGGTCGTGTCGTCGTAGCGGGCGACCGTGCCGAGGATGGTCGGCAGGCCGAACCGTCCCGGGTTGGCGGGGCTGTAGCCGACGGTCTTCAGGGTGATGCTGTCGCCGGGTTCGCGGTGCGGCATCCACTCCCAGATGCCGGGGACCGGCTCCTCGCGGGTGAACCCGCCGCGCTGCGGGGAGAGCGCGCGACGGCCCCGGCCGACCTCGGCGAGGCCCTCGGCGAGGCGGTCGATGACGCGGTCCATCAGGGCATCGCGGCCCACGCTCTCCACCAGCCGTGTCACGTCGCGCTCGGTCAGGACCCAGGTCTCCATCAAACGCTCCCAGAGTTTCTCGTTGGCCGTCGCCTCCGGCCGGCCGGAGGCTGAGCGGACATCGTCGGAGGGCCTCTTGACACGCGCCTGATGCCGCTGACGGGCGTGTGGCGGGCCCCGTGGCGCCGTCAGCGGGCTCAGCGCCCTGTCAACCGGTTCGCCGAGACTCGCCGGGCACCCGTGCCGTCGCCCGCCCGAGGGCGCCGGACCCTTGGTGAGCACGACGGAAGGACGAGCGATGCTGGATGGATGCGTGCCATGGCCCCCGGAGGTGGCCGAGCGCTACCGCGCGGCCGGGTACTGGCGCGGTGAGACGCTCGGCGCGCTGCTGCGCGGCTGGGCCGCGCGGTACGGGGACCGCGTCGCCCTGGTGGCTGACGACGGCACCCGGGTGACGTACCGCGAACTGGACCTGTGGTGCGACCGGCTGGCCGCCGGTTTCGCCGAGCACGGTCTCGCGCCGCGCGAGCGGGTGCTGGTGCAGCTGCCGAACACGCCGTCGTTCGTGGCGGTCTGCTTCGCCCTGTTCCGGGTGGGCGCGGTACCGGTCTTCGCCCTGCCGTCGTACCGGAGCGCGGAGCTGCGGCACCTGGCGGAGCTGTCCGGCGCCGTCGCCATGGTGATCCCGGACGAGGTCAGGGGGTTTGACCACCGTACGCTCGTGCGCGGCCTGCTGCCCGAGCTCCCGCACGTGGCCCGGGTCTTCGTGGCGGGCGATCCCGGTGGGGAGGAGGACGGCCTGGTCGCCCTGGCGGCCGTGGAGCGGGAGCCGGTGGCGCTGCCCGAGCCGGACGCCTCCGACGTCGCGTTCTTCCTGCTGTCCGGCGGTACGACCGCGCTGCCGAAGATGATCCCCCGCACCCACGACGACTACGCCTACCAGACCCGGATCACCGCCGAGATCTGTGAACTCGGCGAGGACTCCGTCTATCTGGCAGTGCTGCCGGTGGAGTTCAACTTCCCGTGGGGCTGCCCCGGCATCATCGGCGTGCTGGGCACCGGCGGCCGGGTGGTGTTCGCCCCGGACCCGACTCCGGAGACATGCTTCCCGCTGATCGAGCGGGAGCGGGTCACCATGACCTCGGTCATCCCGACCATCGTGCACCTGTGGCTGGACGCGGCCGGGCGCACCGGCCGCGACCTGTCCAGCCTGGACGTCGTACAGGTCGGCAGCTCCAAGCTGCACGACGAGGTGGCCGCCCGGATCGAGCCCGAGCTCGGGGTACGGCTCCAGCAGGTGTTCGGCATGGCGGAGGGGCTGCTGACCTTCACCCGCTACGACGACCCGCGGCAGACGGTCCTGACCACCCAGGGCCGGCCGGTGTCGCCGGCCGACGAGATCCGGGTGGTGGACGGCGACGACCGGGAGGTCCCGGACGGTACGGTCGGCGAGCTGCTGACCCGCGGCCCGTACACGCTGCGCGGCTACTACCGCGCTCCGGAGCACAACGCCTCGGCGTTCACCGCGGACGGCTTCTACCGCAGCGGCGACCTGGTCCGCCGGACCCCCACCGGCGAGATCGTGGTCGAGGGCCGGGTCAAGGACGTGGTGATCCGCGGCGGCGACAAGGTGTCCGCGACGGAGGTCGAGGGCCATCTGACGGCGCACCCGGGTGTGCAGCAGGCCGCGGTGGTCGCGATGCCGGACGCCGTGCTGGGCGAGAAGACGTGCGCGTACGTGGTCGCCGCACAGGACGGGCCGGCGCCCACCCTGCCCGAGCTGCGCCGGCTGCTGCGCGCCCGCGGCCTGGCCGACTTCAAGCTGCCGGACCGGCTGGAGGTGGT
This sequence comes from Streptomyces sp. NPDC127106, assembly GCF_042677605.1. Taxonomy (NCBI): domain Bacteria; kingdom Bacillati; phylum Actinomycetota; class Actinomycetes; order Kitasatosporales; family Streptomycetaceae; genus Streptomyces; species Streptomyces sp. NPDC127106. Next base: position 120,747 of record NZ_JBHXTC010000011.1, read on the forward strand.
GGAGGGCTTCCCGCTGACCGGTCTGAACAAGGTGGACAAGAAGGTCCTGGCGGCCCGGGCCGCGGCCCTGGTGGGCTCCGTACCGGGTGGCCCGGGTGCGGGCCGAGGGGGTGCGAGGTGACGGCGGCGGAGCGCTACCGGGTGCCGTTCGCGCGCCGGGGGAGCATCGTGGGCCAGGCCGACCTGGCGGCACTCGCCTCGGTGGTGCACTCGGCGGAGCCGCTGTCGGCGGGAGTCTGGCGCGAGCGGTTCGAGCAGCGCTTCCGGGAGGTCACCGGGGCCCGCCACGCGCTGACGGTGACCAGCGGGACGGTGGCCCTGGAGCTGGCCGTCCGGCTGCTCGACCTGAAGCCCGGCGACGAGGTGATCGCCACCCCGCAGACGTTCCAGGCGACGGTGCAGCCGCTGCTGGACCACGACGTGACCGTCCGGTTCTGCGACGTCGACCCGGACACCCTGAACATGGACCCGCAGGTCCTGGAGTCGCTGATCACCGACCGGACGAAGGCCGTCCTGCTGGTGCACTACGGCGGCCTGCCGGCGGACATGGCGGCCGTCCTGGCCCGGGCCCGCCGCGCGGGCGTTGTCGTGGTGGAGGACTGCGCGCACGCGCTGGGCGCCTCCTACCGCGGGGTCAGCCCCGGCGCCCTGGGCGACATCGGGTGCTTCAGCTTCCACTCGACGAAGAACATCACCACGCTCGGCGAGGGCGGCATGATCACGCTGAACCGGGCCGACTGGGCCGAGCGGGTCGAGCGGCTGCGGGGCAACGAGGTGGACGGGGTGTTCGCCCCGGTGCCCGGTTTCGCGGACGACGAGCCGGCGCTGCTGCCCTGGATGCGCTTCTCCGCCGACGTCTACCGCCGTCGGGCGGTCGGCATCCGCGGGGCGGGCACCAACGCCACCATGTCCGAGGCGGCCGCGGCGGTCGGGCTGGTCCAGCTGGACTCGCTGGAGCGTTTCACCGAGCGCCGCCGGTGGATCGCGGCCCGGCTGGACGCCGCCGTCTCGGCGTTCCCCGGCACCCGCCTCCAGCGCACGCCGGAGGGCAGCACGCACGCCTACCACCTGTACACGTTCTTCGTCACGGCCGGACGCGAGGTGCGCGAGCACTTCGTGCGGGGCCTGGACCGCAGGGGCGTGGAGGTCCAGCTGCGGTACTTCCCGCTGCACCTGCTGCCCGAGTGGCGGCTGCGCGGCCACGGTCCGGGTGAGTGCCCGCAGGCCGAGCGGGTCTGGTTCGACGAGCACCTGAACCTGCCCTGCCACCCCGGGCTCAGCGACGAGCAGGTCGACCACCTCGTCGAGTCGGTCACCGCCGCGCTCCACGAGGCGACGGCCCTCGCCGGGACGGGCCGGCCGCTGGCCGTCCGATGACGGGCCGCCGGGCCGCCAGGCCGCCGGAGGTTGCCCGTTCCGCTTTCACCGACCAGACCCGAAACGGACCCGAGAAAGGCTCCTGACGTGCCCTTCATCGATGTGAAGATCTACGAACGCCGCCTGGACGAGCGGACCGAGCGCGAGCTCGTCGAGCGCATCACCCAGGCCGTGGTGGACGTCTTCGACGAGTCCATCCGGCCGCAGACCTGGGTGGCGCTGACGGGCGTCGAGCCGCGCCGCTGGGGGATCGGCGGGGTCACCGGCAGCTGACCGGCGCCCTTTCGGTGCGGGCCTGTGGGACTCAGTCCGACAGGCCCGCACACATGCCGGCGATCAGCCAGTCGAGGGCGCGGTCGAAGTCGCGGTCGCGCATCTCGCCGAGGCTGTGCCCGGAGTGGCGTTCCATCAGTCCGCCGCCGGCCGCGATCTCGGGGGACTGCGCGATGCTCCCGGCGACCTCTTCGAGGAACTCGTCGGCCGTGCGGCCGGCTTCCTTGCCGTACTCCAGCCAGCGGCTCTCCATCGAGGTGAAGCCGTACACGTACTGGAAGACCGCCGACAGCGCGGCGGGCCGTTCGGCCTCGGGTAGCGGCGACCGGGCGATGACCGCCTGGGCACAGGCGGAGAACTGCATGCTCTGCGGGCCGATGTTGAGGTACTCGCCGTACGAGCGGATCGCCCACGGGTGGGCGACCATGGTGCGCCGCCAGGCGAGCGCCAGCGAACGCAGGTCCTCCCGCCAGTCCCGGCCGGCCGCCGGGTCGGGGAGCTCTATCTCCCCGGCCACCGCGTCGAGGGCCAGCTCCATCAGGTCGTCCTTGTTGGCGATGTACCAGTAGACCGACATCGGTGTGACGTCGAGTTCCGTGGCCAGCGCGCGCATCGTGAACTTCGCGTCGCCCTGTTCGTCGAGCAGCCGCACCGCCGTGGCGATGATCTTCTCCCGGTCCAGGTGGCCCGCGCCCGAACCGCGTTCGGCACCCCGGCGTCCGCGGGTGGTCGGCTCCGGGGTGAGCCACACGCTCCTTCTCGGCTGCGAGGCTCGCTTGGCGGCCACGTTCGTCCTCCCTGGTGTCGTCCTTCGGCTGCGGATACTGGTGCAAAGGTACGCGGCCGGGTGCGGGGTGGCTAGCACCCGGCCGCCGGGGGGGGGCAGGCGTCGGCCCCACCCGCGGGGGGCGGCGGGGGGGGGGGCGACGATGCGGG
>NZ_JBHXTC010000011.1:123342-153239 GCF_042677605.1 Streptomyces sp. NPDC127106
GTATATGACTGCACGGGCGGTGCCGCCCACCAGCACCGTCAGCGGTCGACTTCGTCCGCCAGGGCGCGCAGCGCCAGCCGGTACGAGCCGATCTTCGGCCGCACCCGCGGCGGGCGCCTGGGCGGCGGCCGACGAGGCGGCCTCGGCCTTTGCGGCGCGGTGCAGCAGCAGGCCGGCCAGCAGGCCGCCGGCGAACACCGCCGCGGCGCCGATCAGCTGACTGGTGCCGACCCCGGAGGCGAACGCGTCCCGGACCAGGAGCTGCACGTCCGGGGAGGAGTCGGCGGCGAGCGCCTCGTGCAGCGATCCGGCCGTGCCGACCGCCACGGAGGCGGGGAGCAGCGCCGCGAAACGGGAGTTCAGTACGGCACCGAGGACCGCGACGCCGAGGCCGCCGCCGAACTCGGTGATCGTCCCCTGGACGCCCGCACCGACACCGGCCTTCTCCGGCGGGATGGACCCCATGATGGCGTTGGCCATCGCGGGCATCGCCAGGGCGATGCCGCTGCCCATCAGCACCAGGCCGAGCAGCATGCCGCCGTAGCCGTCGCCGCCCACGGTCGCCACCGCCGCGAGTCCGCCGGCGAGCAGGGTCATGCCGGTGGCGATGGTCCCGGCGGCACCGAGCTTCGGCAGCACCTTCGCGCCGACACCCGCCAGGTTGAGCCCGACGATCGTCAGGGCGAGCGGAGCCATCCGCAGGCCGGCTTCCAACGGACTGTAGTTCAGGACCAGTTGCAGGTGCTGCGTGAGCAGGAACAGCGAACCCGCCATGCCGAACGCGACCAGGATGCCGCCCGCCACGGCGCCGTTGAAGCGCCGGTTGCGGAAGAAGCTCATGTCGAGCATCGGCGTCGGGACGTGCAGCTCCCAGCGGACGAAGGCGGTGAGGCCCGCCAGGCCGACCAGGGCCGGCATCAGCACGCTGGCGGAGGTCCAGCCGTGCTCCGGGCCGGAGATGATCGCGTAGACCACGCCGACCATGCCGACCGTGGAGAGTACGGCGCCGAGCACGTCCGGGCGCTTGCCCAGCGGGTTCTTGCTCTCGGGGACGAGCTTGGCGACGGCCAGACAGCCGATCACCGCCACCGGGATGTTGATCAGGAAGATCGAACCCCACCAGAAGTTGGCCAGCAGGACGCCGCCCAGCAGCGGGCCGCCGGCGAAGCCGAGCGAGCTGACGGCACCCCACAGGCCGATGGCCTTCGGCAGTTCCTCGCCGTCGAACACCTGCATGATCACCGCCAAGGTGGTGGTCATCAGCAGGGCGCCGCCGACGCCCATGCCCGCCCGGGCGGCGATCAGCTGGCCGGACGACTGGCTGAAGGCCGCGGCCGTCGAGCACAGGCCGAACAGGACCAGACCCGTGATCAGGGCCCGCTTGCGGCCGTACCGGTCGCTGAGGCTTCCGGCGGTGAGCAGCAGACCGGACTGGACCAGTGCGTAGGCGTTGATCATCCACTGGATGTCCGCCGTGCTCGCGCCCAGGTCTTCGGTGAGCGCCGGGATCGCAAGGTTCAGGACCGTGTTGTCCAGGAGGACGACGAGTTGGGCGAGGCAGATGACGCCGAGGATCACCCAGCGCCTGGGGTTGCGGGCCGTCGCCGGCGCCGCCGTGATCTGTGTGTCTTGCAAGGAGACCTCCCAGGGGTGAGTGCGAGGAGCTGTTCTACAACGTATATGAGAGCTATACGATGTACAAGCGAATCGCGGGCGAAGCTGGTCCGGGGCGCACGGGCGCGCCCCGGACACGGAAAGAGCCGTCCGGTAGGGAGCGGCAAGGATGGGGCCGGTTTTCGGCCGGCGGCCGGCGGCCCGTCGTCAGACGGCGGTTGCGCGCGAGGTGCCGGCCGGGAGGGCGGGCTCGCAGTCGAGTTCGCCGCGCTCGACCGGGCCGGCCGCGATGAGGGGGAGCATCAGCTTCCAGAATCCGGAGAGGGAGCCGGAGGCGAGCCAGGCGGAGTCGAACCTCGCCAGCACGCCGAAGCCGAGGACGGTGGCCGCCACGACCCCGGCGACGTCGGAGGGCGTCACGGCCGCGGTCAGCGAGCCGTCCAGCCTGGCCCGCTCCAACAGCCGCACGACGCTTTGACGCCACTGCTCCGGGAGGCAGTGGGTGGCCTGTCGGGCCGTGTCGCCGCTGAGCCGGAAGCCGGCGCGCACCACCACGTCCTCGCGCAGGCGCCACATGGTGGCGTGGGTGGTGTCGACGAGGGCCTGGAGCGCGGAGGCGCCCGTCCGGGCCGCTCCGTCGACGATCGCGCGCATCCGCTCGGCCGCCTCCGTTTCGACCGCGGCGGCGAGCGCCTCCTTGCTCTCGAAGTGGAAGTGCAGGGCCCCGTTGCTGACGCCGGCGCTCTGGCTGATGGCGGTGAGCGAGGCCACCGCGAAGCCCTGCCGGTCGAAGGCCTCGGCCGCCGAGAGCACCAGCTGGGCGCGGGTGCGGACGGCACGTTCCTGTTTGGGCGTCAAGGGAACTCCTGGCGTGCGCCGTCGACTGCGGACAAACGGACCGTCCGGTTCGTTGGACGGCCCGCATGTCGCCGACGGGCGTGATGTGGATTCGGGCAGGTCAGGGCTGCGCAGAGGGCGACCGAGCCCCCGGATGAAGGGAAGGTGGCCTGCCACCCACACCGGACGCCGATCGGGCGCCCGGTGCGAGTTGCGGCGCTGCGGCATCACGATACAAACCGTCAGACCCGATTGCCAAGCCAAACCAAACCGATTGCCTTGTTTTTGGCCGAGAGTCCTCCCGGCCAGCCGTCCAGCGGCCGGTTTTCGGGCGGGCGAGAGGGAGGGCGGGCAGGAGGGCGGGGGCTGTGGATTGTGGATATGAACATGCCGGGCTCCCTCGGGGTGCCCGGCATGAATCTGAGTCGATGTTCCTACTGGTCGGCGGCGGCCTGCGTACCTGCGGCCTGCGTACCTGCGGCCTCCGCAGCCGCGGCGGCCGCGGCCGCGACCTGCTCGATCCGCTCCTCGCTGGTGTCGATCCAGGTGAGCATGGACGCCGGCACGATGCTGGGCAGCACGTGGTTCCACATCACGGAGATCCGGTGGCCGAGGTCCTGGCGGTCCGACGCGACCCGGGAGACCGCCTGGAGGCCGGTGAAGCAGCCGACGATGAAGTCGCCGGTCTCCTTCGGGTTCACGTGCGGGAGCACCTCCCCGCGCTCCTGGGCCTCCGCCAGCAGTTGGGCGCAGATGTCGCCCCACGCGCCGAAGGGATTGGCGTCGGAGAAGTCCACCGCTCCCTGGTCCAGCGAGAGCCGGGTGCCCGCCCGGAGGATCGGGTCGTGCAGCAGCCCGTGCGCGACCAGCATGGTGAGGTCGACCAGCTCCTGTGCCTTGGAATTGGACTCCGGCACCGCCACGTGCAGGGTCTGCTCGGCCAGCACGCCGCGGGCCAGCTCCTCCTTGGAGGCGAAGTGGAAGTACATCGCGCCCTTGGTGACCGAGGCCCGCGACAGGATCTCGGCCACCGAAGCGGCCTCGAACCCGTACTCGTCGAAGACCGAGGCGGCTGCCCGCACGATCGCCTGCCGCGTGCGGACGGCCCGTTCCTGTCGCACTGCCATGGGGACTTCTCCTGTCATACATCCGCCGCTGTCGAGCGACCCGGCCAGTCAGCCTAGATAGATCAACATCCGGCTATCAAAAGAACCGGTTGGTATGTATCTTATCGGCAAGGGGGGACGGCGTAAGTGCCCGTCCCGTTGGCATCGGCTCTATGGGGGATTCCATGCCTGTTGTGACGCTTCAGCCCGAAACCGCACCCGTGACCATCCCGGCCCAGCGAGCGGCGTCCCACGCACCCGCCATGACCAGCACGGTTCCGCGGCAGTTGGTCCACCGGGCGGCGGTTGCCGAGGTGTTCCTGACGGGCTGGAGCCGGACCGCGGAGAACCGGTTCGCCCTTACCGCCCAGTGGCCCAGGGCGCACAGCTACTTCACCCCGGTGAACGGCTGCTACGACCCGCTGCTGGCCTCCGAAACGATCCGACAGGTCGGTACCCTGCTCTCCCACGCGGAGTTCGGCGTCCCCTTCGGGGACCAGTTCCTGATGTGGGACCTGCACCACAGCGTCAGGCCCGAGCAGGCGGGTGTCGGTGCCGCGCCCGCCGACCTCGAACTGGACGTCATCTGCTCCGACATCCGCCGCCGCGGCCGCCGCCTGGCGGGCATGCGCTACGAGGTCACCGTCTACTGCGGCGGCCAGGTGCTCGCCACCGGCGGCGCCGCCTTCGACTGCACCAGCCCCGCCGTCTACCAGCGGGTCCGCGGCGACCGCGTCGGCGCCACCGGCCTGCGGCCCCTGCCGCCGGCGCTCGCCCCCGCGTCGGTCGGCCGGTTCCTCACCGCGGACGTCGTCCTGTCCGCCACCGAGCATCCGCTTCAGTGGCAGCTGCGCGTGGACGACCAGCACCCCGTGCTGTTCGACCACCCGGTCGACCACGTTCCCGGCATGGTGCTGATGGAGGCCGCCCGCCAGGCCGCCCAGGCCATCGACCCGTCCCGGCCGTTCCCGCCGACCACGATGCGCTCCGAGTTCAGCCGGTACGCCGAACTCGACAGCCCGTGCTGGATACAGGCGCAGCCGCTGCCGACGGCCGCCAACGGGGACCGGCAGGTCCGCGTCACCGGCCACCAGGACGGCAACGTCGTCTTCAGCTGCCTCGTCGGAGCCCCGGGCGCGGCCGGATGACCCCGCCGGCCCCCGGCACACCCGCGCCCGAGCAGCCCCCCACGGTCGGGGCCGCCCCGTACGACCCCCCGGCCACCCGGCGGATCCTGGTCACCGGAGCCACCGGCTTCATCGGCGGCCGCGTCGTCGCCGCCGCCCGTACGCTCCCCGGAGCCCGACTCGTCCTGACGAGGCGTGCGTCCGGCCCGGACGGGAGCGACCCCGCGCTCCGGTACGTCCGCGCCGACCTCACCGACCCGGCCGGCCTGCACGGCCTGTGCGAGGGCGTCGACGTCGTGCTGCACTGTGCCGCGCAGATCGGCGGCCCCGAGCAATCGGCCCGAGCCGTCAACGAGGAGGGCACCCGGGCCCTGCTGGCCGAGGCCGAACGCGCCGGAGTCCGCCGTTTCGTGCAGGTCAGCACCGCCTCCGTGTACGGCCGGGGGGTTTTCCGGAACGCTGCGCCCGAGCACCTCCCCGTCGCCCCGCTCTCGCCCACCAGCCGGACCCGCGCCGCCGCCGAGCGGCTCGTGCTCGCGGCCGGCGGGACGGTGCTGCGCCCGCACCTGGTCGTCGGCGCCGGCGACCGCTGGGTGGTCCCGGGCCTGGTCCGGCTGCACCGGCGGCTCGCCGCCTCCGTCGACGGCTGGCAGGCCCGGATGTCGGTGGTCGACGTGGACGACCTCGCCCGCGCCGTGACCGCCGTCGCCGTCGCGCCCCGGGACACCTCCGGCGTCTGGCACCCCAACCATCCCGAGCCGGTCGACTGCGCCCGGATCTTCGCCGCGTTGGTACGCCTGCTCGGCCTTCCCGAGGCCACCGGCGACATCGAAGCCGGCGAGGCCCGCCGCCGCCTCGCCGACGACCCGGTCCTGCTGCACCACCTCGCCATGCTGACCACCGACCACTGGTTCGCCAGCTCCCGACTCTGGCGGGAGACCGGCTGCCCGACCGGCAGCGGGTTCGAGGAGAGCCTCGCCCGCCACGCCCGGTGGTACCGCGAGCACCTCGGGACGGCCGCCGGCGGGCGGTCGGCGGGCACCTCGCGGTAGCCGGCGGCCGCCCGGATCCGGCGGCGCCGCCCGCCGCGGCCGGACGGGCTTGGGACGGTCTCTAGAGGATCGTGAACCCGCCGTCGACCACCAGGGTCGCCCCGGTGACGAAGGACGCCCGCTCGCTGCACAGCCAGGCGGCCGCCTCGGCGATCTCCTCGGGCTCCGCGGTACGCGGCTGCGGCGTGGCCCGGTGCAGCATCTCCTCGGCGCCCGGGTTCTGTGCGAACCAGTCCGCCACCATCTCGCTGCGGGTCGTGCCGGGGGCGATCGCGTTGACCCGGATGCCCTGGTCGCCGTACTCGGCGGCAGCCGCCTTGGTCAGGCCGATCACGGCGTGCTTGGACACCACGTACGGCGCGGCGACCGGAGTGGCGACCAGCCCTCCGGTGCTGCTGGTGTTGACGATCGCACCGCCCGTGCCGGACTCCAGCATCGCGGCGATCTCCGGGCGCAGGCAGTTGAACACCCCGCGCACGTTGGTGTCCATGATGTCGTCGTAGACGCCGTCGTCCATCAGGTGCAGCGGCGTGCGGCCGAGCCCGTATCCGGCGTTGTTGAACGCCGCGTCGAGCCGGCCGAAACGTTCCACCGTGAACTCCACGGCACGCACCGCGTCCTGCGACCGGGTCACATCGGCGACCACGTACGCGGCACGGGCGCCCTGCGCCCGCAACTCGTCCACCAGCCCGGCCAGCCGCTCCTCGCGGCGGGCGGTGACCACCACCGCCGCGCCCTCCCGGGCGAACACCCGCGCCGCAGCGGCGCCGATGCCGCTGCTGGCTCCGGTGATCAGTACCGTCCTGTCCGCCAGGAATCCTCGTCGATCAGTCATCCCCGGAGTCTTTCATCCGATGATCTTGATCCGGCGGGCGGGTGGTCGGCGACGCGGCCGGCGCCGCAACGACCGACACCCGGCCGCCGCCCGCGGGGGTTCGGGCGTACGGCCGGGTGCCGGTCGGGGACACCCGGCCGAACGCCCCCGGGGGTTTAGGGCGTACGGCCGGGTCCCGGTCGCGGGCGGCGGTGTCGATCACATCGGATCGATGTCCGCCGTCCCGCCGTCGACCCGGATCCACCGGGTGATCTGGAGGTCCCGCAGGAACGCCAGGTCGTGGCTGACCACCACGAGCGCGCCCTGGTAGGACTGCAGGGCCTGGGTGAGCTGCTGCACGCTGGCCAGGTCCAGGTTGTTGGTCGGCTCGTCGAGCAGCAGCAGCTGCGGCGCGGGGTCGGCCAGCAGCAGCGCCGCCAGCGTCGCCCGGAACCGCTCGCCGCCCGAGAGGGTGCCGACCTGCTGGTCCGCCTTCCGGCCGCGGAAGAGGAAGCGGGCCAGGCGGGAGCGGATGGCGTTGTCGGTGGCGCCGGGAGCGAACCGGCCGACGTTCTGCGCCACCGTCAGCTCCTCGTCGAGCAGGTCGAGCCGCTGCGGGAGGTAGCGCATCGGGACGGCGGCCTTCACCTCGCCCGCCACCGGCGGGATCTCGCCGACGACGGTGCGCAGCAGCGTGCTCTTGCCCGCCCCGTTGCGCCCCACCAGGGCGATCCGCTCCGGCCCCCGCACCTCGAAGTGGGCCCGTGTGCCGAAGCGGAGCTCGACCTCGCGCAGGGTGAGGACGGTGCGGCCCGCAGGCACCGAGGTCTCGGGCAGGTCGACCCGGATCTCCCGGTCGTCGCGCACCGCCTCCTCGGCCTCGGTCAGCCGCTCCTTGGCCTCCTCCAGGCGCTCCAGGTGCATGTTGCGGTGCTTGCCCGCGGCCACCTGGGCCTGGCGCTTGCGCTCCTTCATCACCACCTTGGGTTCGCGCTTGGTCTCGTACATCTTGTTGCCGTAACGGACGCGGCGGTCCAGCTTGATCCGCGCGTCGGCCAGCTCCCGCTTCTGGCGGCGGACATCGGACTCGGCCACGCGCACCATCCGCTCGGCCGCCTCCTGCTCCACGGCCAGGGCCTCCTCGTAGTCGCTGAAGTTGCCGCCGTACCAGCGGACCTCGCCGCTGCGCAGATCGGCGATCTGGTCCACCAGGTCGAGCAGTTCCCGGTCGTGACTGACGATCACCATCGAGCCCTTCCAGGAGCGGACCGCCTCGTAGAGCCGGCGGCGTGCCTCCAGGTCGAGGTTGTTGGTCGGCTCGTCGAGCAGCAGGACGTCCGGACGGCGCAGGAACTGGGCCGCCAGGCAGAGCAGGACGGACTCCCCGCCGGACAGTTCGCCGATCCGGCGGTCCAGCGTGACGTGCGCCAGCCCCAGCTTGTCCAGCGTCGCCCGGGCGCGCTCCTCGACGTCCCAGTCGTCACCGACCACGGTGAACAGCTCCTCGGAGGTGTCGCCGCCCTCGATCGCGTCGATGGCGGCGCGGACCTCCGCGATGCCCAGCGCCTGCTCGACCCGGACCTCCGGCTCCAGCACGACGTTCTGCGGCAGGTAGCCGAGCTCACCGGTCACCTTGACGGAGCCGCCGCTCGGGTTGAGCCGGCCGGCCATCAGCCGGAGCAGGGTGGACTTGCCCGAGCCGTTGACACCGATCAGCCCGGTCCGGCCGGTGCTGACGACCAGGGAGAAGTCGGTGAACACCGGGGTCCCGTCGGGCCAGGCGAAGGAGAGGTCGGTGCAGACGACGGACGTGTTGGTCAAGGTCATGAGTCCTCCTGAAGTCATGTCTGTCCCGGGACGGCGGGACGGCGGTCGCGGACGGACGCCGTCGGCCCCGCGGCGTGCGGGTGACGGATCGTCTGGTGGCGGGCCACGAGCGGCCCGCCGTCGGAGCGCTGCACGCACCCTCCGGGGCGCGGGCACCACATGACTTCAGAAGAGCAACGGCCTTCTCCCATGAACGGCAGCAGTTCTTCTACAGCGTATACCTATTGGCGCCCGAGCGCTCCACACTTCCGGACGCACCGTCAACTGACGGCCCGGCGGGCGGGATCCGGGCCGAGCGCGGCCCCGGCGTCCCAGACGCAACTCTAAAACAGACCGACTGGTCTCTGAACCACAAACCGTATAGTCTGTTTTTATTGCAGGGGCGACGCACTCGTCGGCCCCGGGGCCCCATGCTGGGCAAAAGAACAGGGGAGACAGCGTGGACATCGACGTGCTGGGATCGCTGACCGTACGAGAGGGCGGGGCGTCCGTGGCCCTGACCGCCCCCAAGCCGCGCCAACTGCTCGCCGTCCTGGCGATGCACGCGGACCGGACGGTGCCGGTGCCGCTCCTGATCGAGGAACTGTGGGGCGGCCGGCCCCCTCGGTCGGCCCGCAACACCCTCCAGACCTACATCCTCCAACTCCGCGAGCTGATCGGCCGGGCGCTGCGGGGCGCCGGCGACCCGTACGACCCCAAGCGGGTCCTCGCCACCGAGCCCGGCGGCTACCGCCTCGACACCAGAGGCGGCACCATCGACGCCCACGAGTTCGAGCGCCGGGCCACCGCCGGCTACCGGGCCATGGCCCAGGAGGACTTCGCCACCGCCTCCCGCCGCCTGCGCGACGCGCTGGGCCTGTGGCAGGGACCGGCCTTCGCCGACATACGCGCCGGCACGCTGCTCGACATGGAGATCCGCCGCCTCGACGAGGCCCGGCTGTGCGCCCTCGACCAGCGGATCGAGGCCGACCTGCGGCTCGGCCGCCACCGGGAACTGGTCGGCGAGCTGACCGTCCTGACGTCCCGCTACCGCATGCACGAATCGCTGCACCGCCAGCTGATGATCGCGCTGCACCACTCGGGGCGGCGGGGCGAGGCGCTCGCCGCCTACCAGCGGCTGCGCATGACACTCGTCCGCGACCTGGGCCTGGAGCCCTCGCCGGCCCTGCGCCGCCTCCAGCAGTCGATGCTCGCGGCCGGTCCGGAGCGGGAGGCCGCCGAACCGGCCTGGGGGCGCCTCGCCCACGCGGGCTGAGCGGATCCGGCCCGCGAGTGGCCCGGATCCCCGACGAAGAACGAGAGGAGACCTGCGATGCAGGAGAGATCGATGGACACCTGCCGGAGGCTGGTGTCCGCCGCGGCGGAACTGTTCGACCGCAAGGGGTACGTGAACGCGACCCTGGGGGAGATCACCGGTGCGGCACGGCTCACCAAGGGGGCCCTGTACTTCCACTTCGCGTCCAAGGGCGAACTGGCCCACGCCGTACAGACGCGCGGCCGCGTCCTGCTGGCCGAATCGGTCGACCGGATCGCCGCCCACAACGGTTCACCGTTACAGACGCTGATCGACTTCACCCACTGGCTGGCCCGGGGGCTGCGCGAGGAAGCCGTCCTGCGCGCCAACTTCCGCCTCAGCAGGGAGCTGCGCGGCGAGGAAGCGGCCGGCAGCACCGACTTCTACCAGGCGGGGATGGCCACCGCCTGGTCGCTGCTCGACCGGGCCGAGGCGGCCGGGGAACTGCGGGACGGAGTCGACCGCACCGGCCCGCAGACGCTGCTCGCCGCGGCGGTGGCCGGCATCGAGCTGCTCGCCGCCACCGACATGGCCGACGAGGAACTCGCCGCCCGGGTTTCCGCGTTGTGGGACCTCGCCCTGCCCGGCCTGGTCGGGCCGGCCGGGCGGACCGTCTTCAGGACGACGACTCCCTCCTGAGAGGGAGTGCCGCCCCGCGTCTGGTCCCTACGGGGGAGCAGGCCCCAGCCGGTCCCCATTCCGGCGGACCGGGAACGGCGGGAGGTCCTTCGGATGGTCCTTCGGGACCACCCGGAAATCCCTCACCGCGAGCGATGGTCCCGAATCCCTGGCGCCACCAGAATTCCTTCGTACCCAAACCGGGTTGGAATCCTGAAGACCGTGGAGACGTGCTGTGCCCGACGCTGCTCCGGTTGCGAAGACGAAGAAGGACAAGAGTTCCGAGAACGTGCTGTCGCGCGCCGGCGGAACCGGGGACGGAATTCCCCGGGACCGGCGAGCGGCCTTTCTCGAGCAGATGCTGCTCTCCCGCGAATGCGACCGGCGTTCCGGGATCGTGTTGCGGCAGGGACAGGCGTGGTTCCACATCTCGTCGGCCGGCCACGAGGCCCTCGCAGCCCTCTGTGAACTGCTGGAACCCGAGGACCTGATCTTCCCCCACTACCGCGACCGCACCCTGATGCTGGCGCGCGGAATGGACGTCGAAGGACAGGCCCGCGACCTCATGGCCAAGGGCGGATCGCATTCCGCCGGACGCAATATGAGCTCGCACTTCAGCCACCGTCCGGGAAACGTGTTCTCACTCGCCAGCCCGACCGGGAGCCAGTGCCTGCCCGCCGCCGGCGCCGCCTGGGCGGCCGTACTGCGCGGCGAGAAGCAGGTCTTCGTCTGCTCCATCGGCGACGCCTCGACCCGGCAGGGAGAATTCTTCGAAGCGGTGGCCTTCGCAGTCGAAAGGAAACTCCCGGTCGTCTTCCTCGTCTCCGACAACCGCTACGGGATCAGCACCCCGACCGACGGCCTCTCGCCGCAGCGGCTCGGCCTGATGCCGGACGCGGTCACCAGGATCGTGGACGGTTCGGACCCGGACGCCGTCCACGCTGCCGCGGCCGCCGTGCTGCCGGACGTCCGCGCCGGCCGGGGCCCGGCCGTGCTGTGGTGCCGGCTGGACCGGCTCGACTCGCACACCTCCTCCGACGACCAGCGGCTCTACCGTACGAAGGCCGAACTGGCCGCCATGCGTGACCCGGTGGCGATCTTCACCGACCGCCTGGAGGCCGAGGGCACCATCACGGCCGGCTGGGCGGACCAGGTCCGGTCCCGGCTCGCCGACGAGGTCGAGGAGGTATTCGACCGCGTCGCCGCAGAACCCTCGGCCGACCCCGGCCAGGTGATGGACCACCTGTTCGCGCCCGCCGACGAGCGGCCGGGCGCCCCCGCCGACACCCGCCCCTGCGGCGGAACCATGGTCGAGGCCGTGAACCGCGCCCTGCGCACCGGGCTGGAGCGCGACCCGTCGCTGGTGCTGTTCGGCGAGGACATCGAGGACCCCAAGGGCGGAGTCTTCGGATTCACCAAGGGCCTCGGCACCCTCGCCGGCCCGCGGATGACCAACTCCCCGCTCGCCGAGGCCACCATCGTCGGAGCCGCCGTCGGGCTGGCCGCCGCCGGCATGCGGCCGGTGGTCGAGCTCCAGTTCGTCGACTTCGCCGGGCCGGCCTGGAACCAGATCGCGTCCCAGCTGACCACCCTGCGCTGGCGGACCGCCTCCGCCTGGCGCTGCCCCGTCGTGATCTACGCACCCTGGGGCGGCTACCTGCCGGGCGGCGGCATCTGGCACAGCCAGAGCAACGAGAGCCTGTTCACCCACCTGCCCGGCCTGCGGGTCGTGGTGCCCTCCACCCCCGAGGACACCGAGGCGGTCTTCCTGGAGTCCTTCGAGTCCCCCGACCCGACGCTGATCCTGCTGCCCAAGCACCTGATGCGCCGCCAGCACCCGCCGCAGTCCGGACCGGCACCCGCCCGGGGCGCCCGGCTGCTGCGCACCGGATCCGACGTCACGGTCGCCACCTGGGGCAACGGGACCGAACTGGCCACCGAGGCGGCGGACCGGCTGGCCGTCGAGGGCGTCGGCACCGAAGTGATCGACCTGCGCTGGCTGACCCCGCTCGACCGGGAGGCGGTCGCCGCCTCCGTCCGGCGGACCGGCCGCCTGGTGGTGGTCCAGGAGGACAACCGCACCAGCAGCTTCGGCGCCACCGTCCTCGCCGACCTCCTCGGCAGCGACGACGAGTTCTACTCGCTGCTCGCGCCGCCCCGGCTGGTCTCCCGCCGGGACGTCCACATCCCCTTCCACCCCGACCTGGAGAGCGCCGTGCTGCCCGCGGCGGACGACGTGGTCGCGGCCATCCGATCGGTGCTGGCATGAGCGAGAAGACGACAACCACCACGCTGACCGTCCCGCGGCTGGGGGAGGGGATCGTCGAGGTCCTGATCCTCCGTCTGCTGAAGCAGCCCGGCGACCTCGTCGCCAAGGACGAACTGCTCTACGAGATGGAGCACGACAAGGCGTCCGTCGAGATCGAGTCGCCGACGGCCGGCCGGCTGCGCGGCTGGCTGGTCCAGGAGGGGCAGCGGGTGCCGATCGGCGGAGCGGTCGCCGAGATCGAGCCGGTCACCGAGACCGCCGAGACCGCCGAGACCGCCGCGCCGAGCGCACCCGCCGACGGCGCCGTGACGGCCGCCGCGCCCGCCCAGGGCGCGTCCCCCGCCGGACCGCCCGGACGGGCCAGGCCCGGCACCGTCCGCATCCCGCCCCGCACCCGGGCCCACGCCCGCCGGCTGGGCCTGGACGAGGCGGTGCTGGCGACCTTGGTCCCCGCCCGGGGGCGCAGCCTCATGCCGGCCGACCTGGAACGGTACGCCGCCGACATGGCCGCCGCCGCCCGGACGCAGCAGCAGCCGCAACCGCAGCCCGAGGCCCGGAACGAGGCGCCGGCTGCCGTCCAGGCCCCGGTCGAGGCCCCGGTCGAGGCCCCGGTCGAGGCCCCGGTCGAGGCCCCGGTCGAGGCTCCGGAGCCCGCTGCCGCGGCGCCGCTCACCGACGTCGACGCCGACTTCACCGACCTGCCCGTCAGCCCGCGCCAGAAGGAGCTCAACCGGGCGCTGCGCTCCGGCGCCGGTGACGTGGTGCCCGCCGTGGTGGCCACCGAGGTCCGGGAGGAACTCCTCACGAGCGCGCTGCGCGCCCGCCGGGCCGCCGGTGACGGCAAGGGCTTCACCACCGCCTTCCAGGTCTTCGCGCACCTGGCGGCCCGCGTCGCCGCCGGTTTCCCGTTCCTGAGGTCGCGCCGCCTGGGCGAGGACCGCCTGCGCGTCTTCGACCACGTCGACCTGGGCATCGCCTGCGCCGGCGACGACGGCGACCTGACGATCGGCGTGGTGCGCGGCGCCGACCTGCTGGACGCCGGCCGGTTCGACGAGCGCTACGCCGACGCCGTCGAGCGCGCCCTGGGCGGCGAGTCCCAGGCCGACGGCCGCGTCACCCTGATGCTCTCCCACCTCGGCGACCAGGGCGCGACCTTCGCCGTCCCCGTCGTGGTGCCGCCCGCGGCCGCCACGCTGTTCCTCGGCGCACCGTCCGGCGGCGGGCCCAAGACGGTCCGCCGGATCGTCCTGGCCTTCGACCACACCGTGTTCAACGGCCAGGAGGCCGCCCGCTTCCTGGACGCCCTGCGGGCCGAGCTCGCGCAGGCCGGCGAACCGCAGACCCCCGCCCGGCCCGCGACGACCGACCGGACCGGGTCCACCGGCCAGCAGTCCCGCGAGGTCCGCCAGAGCGCGCTGGAACGGCTCACGGCTCTCGCCAGCGACGTGGCCGGCCACCCGCTGGACCCCGACCGCCCGCTCGGCGAGCAGGGCCTCGACTCCGCCAAGGCACTGCGCCTGACCCGCGAGGCGGGCCGGATCTTCGGGACCAGGCTGCCCGCCACCGCCATCTGGAAGTACCCGACCCTGCGGGCCCTGGCCGAGCAGCTCCCGGCGTCCGCGCCCGGCGCCGCGACGCCGACGGCGCCCGCGCCGGTCCCGGCCCCGGCCGCGCCGGTCCCGGAGGCCGGCGGCGTTAACGGCGTTAACGGCGTTAACGGTACGGGGGTGCAGGATTCCGGTTCGGTCGCTCCCGCCGCGGACGCCCGCGACCGGGCCGGGGACGAGGCCCGGGGCGACATCGCCGTCATCGGCATGGCCTGCCGCGTCCCCGGCGCCGACGACGTGGACGCGTTCTGGTCCCTGCTGGCCGAGGGCGACTGCCGGATCGAGCCGGTGCCCGCGCACCGCTTCGCCGGTTCCCCGACCGCGGACCCGGCCGCAGCGCCGCGGGCCGGGCTGCTGGACCGGATCGACCTGTTCGACGCCCGCTTCTTCTCCGTCACCCCGCGCCAGGCCGCCTCGATGGACCCGCAGCAGCGCGCGCTGCTCGAACTGAGCTGGCAGGCGCTGGAACACGCGGCCCTCAACCCGGACGACCTGGCCGGCACGCCGGTCGGCGTGTTCGCCGCCGCATGCAGCTACGACTACCGCGAGCAGCTGGTGGAGCGGGACGCCGCCGACGGGTACGCCACCGTGGGCACCTTCCCCGCCTTCCTCGCCAACCGGATCTCCCACACCTACGACTTCACCGGGCCGAGCATCACCGTCGACACCGCCTGCTCGGGCGCGCTCACCGCCCTCTCGCTCGCCGAGCAGGCGATCCGCTCGGGAGAGTGCGAGATCGCCCTCGCTGGCGCCGCCAACCTGCTGAGCAACGACTTCAACAACGAGGCGTACCGACGCGCCGGCATGCTCTCCCCGCAGGGCACCAGCCTGGTGTTCGACCGCGGAGCCGACGGGTTCGTCCGCGGCGAGGGCGCCGGCTGGGTGGTGCTCAAGCGGCTCGACCGGGCCGTCGCGGACGGCGATCCCGTCCTGGCCGTCCTGCGGGCGACCGCCGTCAACCACGGCGGCCGCGCCGCCGCCCTGACCGCCCCCAACCCCCGCGCGCAGGCCGCCCTGGTGCGCACCGCCCTGGACCGGGCCGGTCTGCACGCCACGGACGTGGGCTTCCTGGAGGCGCACGGCACCGGCACCCCGCTCGGCGACCCCATCGAGCTCGACGCCCTCCGGGAGGTACTGGACGGCGGCCCCGAGGGCCCGGTCACCCGGGCCGCCGGCCCCCTGGACCGGCTGTGGGTCGGCTCGGCCAAGGCGAACATCGGGCACCTGGAGGGCGCGTCCGGCCTCGCCGGCCTGATCAAGGCCGTCCAGGTGCTGCGCCACGACCTGATCCCCGGCACGCCGAACTTCACCGAGCTCAACCCGCACATCGACCTCGACGGCACCCCGCTCACGGTCGCCGACCGCCCGGTCCCCTGGCCGCGGGTCGACGGATCCCCGCGCCGGGCCGCCGTCAGCGCCTTCGGCTTCGGCGGAAGCAACGCGCACGCCGTCCTGGAGGAAGCACCCGCCCTCGACGGCGCGGGCGTGGCGAGCGGGAACGGTGCACCGCTGGCCGTCCCGCTGTCGGCCGCCACCGTGCGCTCGCTCGCCCGGCTGGCCGGCGACCTGGCCGACCGGATCGGGCGGGAGCCGTCCGACCTGCGGCAGATCGCCTGGTCGCTGCAGAGCGGCCGGCGCGCCCTGGCCGAGCGGATGCTCGTGATCGCCCGTGACACCGGCGAACTGGCCGACGCCGTCACGGCGTTCGCCGCCGGACGGACCCACCCGGCGACTGCCACCGCCCAGCACCCGGAGGCCCTCGCCGCCCTGGCCGACGCACGGGCCCGTACCGGCCTGCTGGAGTGGCTCTCCGGCGGCACCGCCGACTGGGCGGACCTGTGGACCGGCGGGCAGCCGCCCCGCCGGATCCCGCTGGTGCCCTACCCGTTCGAGCGCGAGCCGTACTGGCTGCCCGGCGAGCCCGCGGCCCGCCCCGCGCCCGCGGCCCGCCCCGCACCCGTCGCGCAGTCCGTGCCGACCGCTGCCCCCTCCGGCCCCGCGCCGACGGCCGCCGCCTCCACCGCCGACCCCGCGGACGCGCTCGTACTGCCCGCCGGGCACCCCCTGGCCGAACACCACGTGGCAGGCCGGGCCGTCGCCCCGGGCGCCCTGCTGATCGACGCCCTCGCGGGCGGCGGACCGGTCGCCCTGCGCGGCGTCCGCTTCCTGAGCCCCGTCCCGTTCGACGCCGGCCTGCGCCTGGAGCGCGGCACGGACGACGGCCACGGCCGGCCGGTCGTCACCGTCACCCGCGACGGCCAGCTCCACGCCAGGGCCGCCGCCGACCCCGGGACCCCGGAGCCGCTGGCGATCGGCGACCGCACCCTCACCGGCGGCACCCCGGTCGACCTCGCCGGTGTGCTGCACCGCGCCGGCATCGGCGTCGGCACCGCCTACCACGCCGTCACCGGCCTGGTGCGCTCCCTCGACTGGGCGATCGGCCGGCTGACCCCGCCCGCCGGCGACCCGCTGACCCGCCGGGTCGGTTGGCTCGACGCCGCCCTGCAGGCCGCCTGCGCGCTGACCGCCACCGGCCGCACCCTGATGGCCGCCGCCATCGGCCGGGTGGCCTGGAGCGGCGAACTGCCCGACCGCGCGAACCTGGTGCTGCACCTCGTGGAGGACGCCCCCGGACACGTGCTGGTGGACCTGGACGCCGTCACCGACGACGGCCGGGCCGTCCTGCGGGTCCGCGGTCTGCGCCTCGTGCAGGCGCCGGCCGGACCGGCACCGGCCGGACCGGCACCGGCCGGACCGGACGGCGAACCGATCCGCCTGCTGTCGCCGGTCTGGGCCGAGGAGGGCACCCCGGGCACCGGCCCGGCCGACGCCGGGACCCGGACCGTCGTCCTCTACGACCGGCACACCGAGCGGGCCGCCGACGGCCTGCGCGGGGGGCCCGCGACGCTGCTCCCGGTCGGCCCGGACGGCGTCGACCGCGACCGCCTCGGCACGGCCGTCCGCGCCGCCGCCGGATCCCCGCTCGCGGTGGCCCTCCTCGTCGGCGGCTGCCGGTGGACGGAGGACACCGCCGGCGTCACGGCACTGCGCCACTGGCTCACCGCCCTGCTGACGACCGCCCAGGTCCTCGCGGAGAGCGGCGCCCCCGCCGAGGTGCGGCTGCTGACCACCGGCCTCGGAGCCCCCGACGGCGAGTCCCCGGCCGCCGGCGCCTCCCTCCAGGGCGCGCTCCTCGGAGCGCTGCGCACCCTGCCCCTGGAGGTGCCCGCCGTCACCGCCGCCGCCGTCGACCTGCCCGCCGACGCGCTCGACGGCGACGCCGGCGACCTGCTGACCGCCGCCCTGGCCGAGCCCTGCGGCCGGGCCGTCCCCCTGGTCGCGCTGCGGGGCCCCCGCCGCCTGCGCCAGGTGCTCGCCGAGCGGCCGCTGCCCGCCGACGCCCGGGGCTTCCGCCCGGGCGGGGTGTACGTGGTGTTCGGAGGCGCCGGCGGGATCGGCGGCGAGGTCGCCCGCCACCTCGCCGCCCGCTACCGCGCCTCGCTGCTGCTGGTCGGCCGCTCGGCCGAGGGCGACGACGTCCGGAACCTGCTGGACGACCTGCGGGCAGCCGGCGGGCAGGCCCACTACCACCGCGGCGACGTCACCGACGCCGACGACGTGGCCGCCGTACTCGCCCGCTGCCGCGCCGCCTTCGGCGAGCCCGACGGCCTGCTGCACAGCGTCGGCTCGGTGAGCGACGGCCTGCTGACCGGGCTCACCGCCGACGACATCGACCACGTGCTCGACACCAAGGTCACGGCGGTCCTGACGCTGCGCCGGGCCCTGGTGGGCCGGCCGGACACCGCCCTCGTCCTGTTCTCCTCCGTCGCCGGGCTGTTCGGCAGTGTCGGCGGCCTCAACTACGCGGCGGCCAACGCCTTCCTCGACCACTACGCAGCAGCCGTCGACGGCGACGGAGGGCTGGTGGTCCGCACCTTCGACTGGGGCCTGTGGCGCGGCACCGGCCTCGCACGCCAGTACACGGCACACGTCCGCCGCCAGTACCCGGGATTGACCGACTTCGAACCAGAGAGAGGGGTGGCCGCCTTGGAAGCGGGCATGTCCGGCACCGATCCGCAGACCGTCGCCGTCAGTGGCGATCCGGAGCCGCTGCGGGCCCTGACCCGTCCGGCCGCCGCCGACCCGGCACACCTGCTGGAGCGCTACGCACGCGGCGCCCTGGCCCGGACCATGGCCGACCTCGGCCTGGACCACGGCACCGCCCGGGCGGGCGTCACCGCCGCAGCCGACCTGCTGGGCGTCGTCCCCGAGCACCACCGCCTGCTCGCCGCCGTCCTGGACCTGCTGGAGAGCGGGGGCACCCCCGCCCCGTCGGCCGCGCAACTCGCCGCCGACCGTGCCGATCTGCTGGCCGGCCACGCCGACCTCCTCGGCCACGTCGAGCTGCTGGACCGCGCCCTCGCCGCGTACGGCCCGGTGCTGCGGGGCGAGCAGCCCGCCACCGCCGTGCTCTTCCCGCGCGGCGACCTCGGCGCCGTGTCCGCCATCTACAGCGGCAACCGGCTCTTCGACCCGGTCAACGCGGCCGCCGCCCGCGAGCTCGCCGCCGACGCGGCCCGGATCGCCCGCGAGGGCCGGCGCCCCCGCATCCTGGAGATCGGCGCGGGCGTGGGCGGCACCACCGCCTCCGCGCTGGCCGCGATGGACGCCCTCGGCGTCACCGACGCCGAGTACGCCTACACCGACGTGTCCCGCGCGTTCCTCCAGCACGCCCGGCGCCGGTTCGGCGAGCGGGTCACCCCGCAGCTGCTCGACATCGAGAAGAGCCCCGCCGCACAGGACTTCCCCACCGGCCATTACGACCTCGTCGTCGCCAGCAACGTGCTGCACGCCACCCGCGACCTGACCCGCGTGCTGCGCCACGTGTCCGAGCTGCTGGCCCCGGGCGGACGGCTGCTGCTCGTCGAGATCACCGTCCCGGCCGCCGTCTACACCCTCACCTTCGGCCTGACGGACGGCTGGTGGCGGTACGTCGACACCCAGTACCGCCTGCCGCACGGGCCGCTGCTGGACGGCAGCCGTTGGCGGGCCCTGCTGGAGGCCGGCGGGTGGACGCTGGCCGGGATCGGGCACCTGCGCGACGTGCCCGGCTGTGTGGCGCTGCTGGACTGCCGCGCCCCGTCCGCCCCCACCGAGGACGAGCCGGCAGCCGCGGCGGCCTGGGCCCCGCCCGCCGACGACCCGGACGACACCCGCGACCGGCTCCGGGAGATCGTCCGGGAGCTGCTGGGCGACCCGCGGGCCGCCGTCCCCGGCGACCGGCCGTGGCAGGAGCTGGGCATCGACTCGCTGCTCAACCTGGAACTCGTCGCCGCCGTGTCCGAGGCGTTCGGCGAGATCTCCACCACCACGCTGTTCGAACACCGGACGCTCGACGACCTGGCCCGGGCGCTCGACGGACGGGCCCGGCCGGCCGGCGCCACCGCTCCGGCCGCGTACGGGGCCCGGGCCGCCGACGGCGACGGCGTGAGCACGGCGGACCTGCTCGCCGACCTGACCGCGATGGCCGCCGACCTGACCGGTCAGGACCCCGCGCACATCGACCAGGACACCGACTTCCCCGGCATCGGCGTGGACTCGCTGCTCAACGGTGAATTCACCACCACCCTGCGCCAGCGCTTCCCCGACCGGGCGATCCCCTCCACCGTGCTGTTCGAGCACCCCTCGCTGCGCTCCCTGGCCGGATGGCTGGCGGCCTCCGCACCCCAGGCCCGCCCGCACACCGTCCGGGCGACCGCCACGCCGTCGGCGCCCCTCGCCGTCCCGACCACGCCGGCCGTCCCGACCACGCCGGCCGTCCCGAGCCTCGGCGCGGCCACCGCTGTCGGCCTGCCCGCCGCGGCCCGCAGTGGCTCCGACGTCCGCCCGGCCCGCCGCGTGGCGCCGACCCCGACCAGCGGGCACCGTGCACCGGTCGCCATCGTCGGCCTGGCCGGCCGCTACCCGGGCGCCGAGGACCTCGACGCCTTCTGGCAGTTGCTGTCCCAGGGCCGGACCCCGGTCACCGAGGTCCCCGCCGACCGCTGGGACTGGCGCACCGCCCGCACCCTCGGCGGCGGCTACGCCCGCTGGGGCTGCTTCCTCGACGGCTGGGACCGCTTCGACCCCGAGCTGTTCCGCATCACCCCGCGCGACGCAGCCGTGATGGACCCCCAGGAACGGCTGTTCCTGGAGGTCTCCTGGGAGGCGTTCGAGACCGCCGGCTACAGCCGCCGCACCCTGGCCGGCAGCGCCGGCGGGCCGAAGGTCGGCGTCTTCGCCGGCGTCACCGCCAACAGCCACCTGATCGCCCAGCACCAGGCGCGGCTGTCCGGCGCCGACAACCCGGAGTACGCCGTCACCGCGGCGGCCTCCGTCGCCAACCGGGTCTCCCACGCGTTCGACCTCAGCGGCCCGAGCCTGACGGTCGACACCATGTGCTCCTCCTCGCTGACCGCCCTCCACCTGGCCTGCCGCGCAGTCCAGGACGGCGAGGCGGACCTCGCCCTCGCCGGCGGCGTCAACCTCTACCTGCATCCGGACCGGTTCGCCGGCCTCTGCGCGCTCGGCATGCCCTCGCGCGGCGACCGCACCCGCGCCTTCGGAGCGGGCGGCGACGGCTTCGTCCCCGGCGAGGGCGTCGGAGCGGTCGTCCTCAAGCGCCTGGACCGGGCCGAGGCCGACGGCGACACCGTCTACGCGGTGATCCGCGGCACCGGCCTCAACCACGGCGGCGGCACCGGCGGATACACCGTGCCCAACCCGCTCGCCCAGGCCGCGCTGATCGGCGCCACCCTCGACGGCGCCGGGATCGACCCCGCCGCGGTCGGCTACCTGGAAGCCCACGGCACCGGAACCGAACTCGGCGACCCGATCGAACTCCGGGCGCTGGCCCTCGCCTTCGACGGCGACCGCCCCGCCACGGCCGGCCTGAGGATCGGCTCGGTCAAGTCCAACATCGGCCACGGCGAGGCCGCCGCGGGCATCGCCGGCCTCACCAAGGCCGTCCTCCAGCTGCGCCACGCCCGGCTCGTCCCCACCCTGCACGCCGAGCAGCTCAACCCCAAGCTCGACCTGGACGGCACCGCCCTGCACATCCAGCGGCGCGCCGAGGTCTGGCCGCAGCCGGTCGACGCCGAGGGCCGGCCCCTGCCGAGGCTGGCCGCCGTCAGCTCCTTCGGCGCCGGCGGGACCAACGCCCACGTCCTGCTGGAGGAATACCCCCAGACCGCGCGGCCCGAGGCCGTCCGGCCCGAGGCCGACCGGACGCCCGTGGTCCTCCCGCTGTCGGCCCCCGACCCCGCGCGGCTGTGCACCCTCGCCGCCCGGCTCGCCGGCCTGATCTCCCAGGCTCCCGGCAACGAGACGCTGCTGGCCGCGACGGCCGCGCCGGCCGACCTCGCGCACACCCTGCGGGTGGGCCGCGAGACCTGGCCGCACCGCGCCGCGGTGACCGCCTCCGACCCGAGGCGGCTGCGCGAGGCGCTCACCGCCCTCGCCGAGGGCCGCCCCCACCCGGACGTGGCCACCGCCGACACCGCCGACACCGCCGAGCCCGCCGCCCGGGCCTGGGTCGTCGACGGCCGGCTGCCCGGGCAGGACCTGCCGGGCCGCCGCGTGGCACTGCCCACCACTCCGTTCGCCCGCCGACGCTGCACCCTGCCCGCGCCCGAGGGACACGACCGGCGGCTGGGCGACCCGGTCGACCTGCCGCTGGCCGGCGCCGTACGGATCCCCGCGGCCCGGACGGTGACGGCCCGCCTCGGCGGCGCGTCCCGCTGGGTGGCCGACCACGTGGTCGACGGCACCGCGCTGCTGCCCGGCGCCTTCCACCCCGAACTGGTCCACGAGGCGCTCCTGACCGCCGGCGAGTCCCCCTACCACCAGGTCGTCCGCGACCTGATGTGGCCGGCGCCGGCCGCCGGGCTCCCGATGACGGTCCGCGCCGAGCTGGCCGAACCCGGCGCCGACGGCGCGCGCCGCTTCACCGTCGAGGCGGTCACCGTCGCGGACGGCGAGCGGACCGCGGCCCGCGGCTGGACCGAACCGGCCGTCGCCGACCCGGTCCGGCCCTCCCTGCGGTACCGGCCGGACGACCTGGCCCGGCACCTCGCCGAAGGCGTCGACGCCGAGGACTTCTACCGGGTCTTCGCCGACCACGGCTTCGCCTACGGTCCGCTCTACCGGACCGTGCGCCGGGCGCTGCGCGACGGCGAGGAGACCACGGCCCGGCTCCGGCTGCCCGACGGCGAGGACCGTGACGGCAGGCAGGTGCTCCACCCGGCGCTGTTCGACGGCGCCTGCCAGACCGCGGCCTTCCTGCTGCTCTCCGAGGACCCCGCCGCCCGCCGCCGCTACCGGCCGCTGTCCGTGGACCGGCTGGCCGTGCACGCCCCGGTGACCGGCGAGGCGTACGTACACGCCCGCAGGGTCCGCGCCGAGGAGGCGTCCGGCACGCACGTCTTCGACCTGCGCCTGGTCGACACCGGATCCGGTGAGGTGCTCGCCGAAGCCGAGGGCTTCCGGATCAGGGTGGAGGACCGCGACGGCCCGGCCGCCCCGGCCCGCACCGCCGACGCTGCCGAGCCGGCCACCGCTCCCGCCACCGCTCCCGCCACCGCTCCCGCCGCCGAGCCGGCCACCGCTCCCGCGGACGGCGACCGCTCCCCGGCCGTGGCCACCTACCGGCTCGGCTGGCCGGACGCCCCCCGGCCCGCCGCCGGGCGCCCGATGGGCACCCTCTGGACGGTGGGCGACGGCGCCCTCGCGGACGGCCTGGCCCCGCAGGCCGCCGCCCGCCTCCCGCTCGACCGGGCCGGTGACGCCGCCGCCCTGGCGGAGACCGCCGGGCGCACCGGTGCCCCCGCGACCGTCCTGGTCGACCTCACCGGCGGCCCGCGCGGCTTCGGGTTCGGCGCCGCCCCGCTGTCCGCGGGGCAGCTCGCCGCCGACTGGACGGACTTCAGGACCGGCCCGATCGCGAAGGTCTTCGGCCTGCTCCGGGCACTGGTGTGCGCCCGCGGTCTGGACGGCGTCCTGGTGCTGTTCGTCACCGACGACTACGCCGCCAGCGGACCGTCGCCCTTCCAGCGCGCCCTGCACAGCCTGGTGCGCACGGTCGCCGGCGAGACCGGCCGGCTGCGGCTGCGGATGGCCTCCGTAGAATCCAGCCCGGCCGGCACCGGGCTGACGGACGCCGTCGCCGCCGTCCGGGCCGAGCTCACGGCCGAACCGGCCGACGGCGAGGACTGGGTGCGGATCGGACCCGGCGACCGCCGCCGGCGCGCCGCCCTGGCCCCCGCCCGGCACACCGGCACGGCCGACCCGGCCGGCCTGCTCCGCGCGGACGGCACCTACCTGGTGGTCGGCGGGCAGGGCGGCCTGGGCCGCGAGATCGCCGCGGCCGTCCGGGCCGCCCGGCCGACCGCGGGGCTCGTCCTGGTCGGGCGTTCGGCCCCGGACGAGTCCGTCCTGGCCGGGCTCCGCGGGCCGGCCGGCGCCGGACCGGTGGACTACCACCGGTGCGACGTCACCGACGCCGCCCAACTCGCCGCACTCGTAGCGGAGTTGCGGCGGACCGGCACCCAGCTGCACGGCATCGTGCACACCGCGGGCGTCCTGCGGGACGGCTTCCTGCGGGGCAAGACCACCGAGGCGATCGAGGAGGTCTGCCAGGCCAAGGTGCTCGCCGCGCTCGCGGTGGACGCGGCGTTCCGCGACCACCCGCTGGACTTCTTCGTCGTCGCCTCTTCGCTGGCCGCCCTGGTCGGCAACCAGGGGCAGTCCGACTACGCCTTCGCCAACGGCTTCCTGGACGGCTTCGCGGCCGCCCGGGCCCGCTGGACGGAACAGGGCCTCCGATCCGGGCGCAGCCTCTCCGTGGGCTGGCCGGTGCTGGAGGGCGCCGGTATGGCGCCCGAGCCCGCCGCCCTGGGCTACCTGTCCGACACCTACGGGCTGCGCCCGCTGCCGGTGCGCGAGGCCGTACGCCGGCTGTGGCCGCTCCTCGACCGGGCCACCGGACCCGAGCAGGCGCACGCGGCCCTGGTCGCCGGCGACCAGGAGGTGTGGTCCCGGGCGCTGGGGGTCGTCGCCGACGGCACCGCGGACACGCCCGGGGCCCCGGCCCCGGTCCCGGTCCCGGCCGCTGCCGCCGCGGACCCGGCGCCGGCCGCCCCGCTCCCGCCCGCCGGTGCCGCCGCTGCCGCGGACGGCCGCGCCGCCGCGCTGCGCTGGTTGGCCGAGCAGATCAGCCGGGCGATCGGCGTCCCGGCGGCGATGATCGCCGCCGACCGCCCCCTGCTGGACTACGGCGTCGACTCCATCGCGGTGATGCGCCTCAGCAGGCAGCTGGAGGACGACCTCGGCCGGCTGCCGGTCGCCGTGCTCCTCGACAGCCCCACCCTGGGCGAGCTGACCGACCGTCTGCTGCGCGACCACGGAGCCCAGCTCACCGCGGCGGCCGCCGCGCAGACCGCGCCCGCCGTCACCCAATCCCCCGAGGCCCGCACGGCCGCCGCGGCCACCGGGACCGCCCCCGCCACCGACCCGGCCCCGGCCGCCGGGGCCGTCCCCGCGGACGCCGCCGCAAGCACCGCGGCCGTGCCGCTGCCCGACCGCCTGATCGGGATGTGGACCTCCGACCAGGCGGCGGCTCCGCTGGCGCCGTACAACATCTCGCTGTCCTGGCAGTTGGCCGACGTCGACCGCGCCGCACTCGCCGGTGCGGTGGACGACCTGGTGCGCCGTCACCCGGTGCTCGGCTGCTGCGTCCGCCCGCACCGCGGCGAGCCGTCGTTCGTCCCGGCGCAGGCGGCGCCCGCCCTGGTGGACCGCTCGCCCGAGGGCGGCCTGGACCTCGCCGCCGCCGTACGGCAGGAGGCCGACCGCCGCTTCGCGCTCACGACCGAGCCGCTGCTGCGGGCCGTGCTCTGGCAGGACGGCACCGACACCGTCGTCCAGCTGACCACGCACCACCTCGCCGCCGACGGCCGGTCGGCCGAGCTGATCGGCCGGGACCTCGCCGCCCTCTACGCGGCCCGGACCGGCGGGGGCACGGCCCTCGCCCAGGCGCCCTCCTTCGCCGACGTCCTGCGCCGCGAGCGCGCGGACGCCGCCCGGACCCGCGCCGCGGACGAGTCCTTCTGGGCCGCGCGGCTGGCCCGGCCGACGGCCGAGCCGCTCTTCCCGGACACGGGCACCGACGCCGCCGCCGCGCAGCGCGCGTACGGACTGGGCGCCGACCTGTCGGCCCTGCTGTCCGGTACCGCCCGCACCGCCGGTGTGACCCCGTTCACCGTGCTGCTGGCCGCCTTCGCGGCCTCCCTCGGCCGGCTGACCGGCCGCCGCTCGTTCCTGCTCGCGGTGCCCGCCTACGGCCGGGCCTCGGCGGCCGAGGACGACGCGGTCGGCTGCTTCGTCAACTCCGTGCCGCTGCGCATCGACCTCGATCCGGCACGTCCGGTCGCCGACTGGCTGGCCGCGCTCCACGACGAGATCCGCGGCGCGATCGGCCACGCCGCACTGCCCTACCCGCGGCTCGCCGAGCTCTGCCGGGCCGGCGGGGAGCACGCCGTCCCCACGGTGACCTTCGCCTACCAGAACTGGCGGCGCGAGACCGCCGGCTCCGCCCCGGGCGGAGTCACGGAACTCGGCCCGTCCGTCCACCGGCGCGGCCAGCGCGGCCACTTCGACCTCGGACTGGAGGTCACCGACGGCCCCGACGGGGTGGAGGTGCTCGCCAACCACCGCACGGGGGCCCTCGACGGCCCGGCCGTCGACGGCCTCGTCGAGGACCTGCGGCGCATGGTGGTCGAGCTGTCCCGGGAGCTGGACGGCGGCCGGACCGGCCGGCTGCTCGACCCCGCCGGGGGCACCCTGGTCAGCCGGTTCGCCGACACGGTCCGCCGCTCCCCGCAGCGCGCCGCGGTCGAGGACCGGGACGAGACGCTCAGCTACGCCCGGCTGGACGAGCTCTCCGACGCCGTCGCCCGGCAGGTGTCGCGGGCCGTCCGGCCCGGTGAGCCCGTCGCGGTGCTGATGCACCGCTCGGCCCGGCTCGCGGCCGTCCTCCTCGGCATCCTCAAGAGCGGCCGGCCCTACGTCCCGCTCGACGACTCCTACCCCGCCGACCGCCTGCGGATGGTGGTCGAGGGCGCGGAGTGCCGGCTCGCCGTCGCCGACCCCGACCTGGCCGCGCTGCTGCCCTCCACCCTGCGGGTACTGCCCGCAGCCGAGGCCCTCGACCCGGCCGCCGCGCCGGAGCCGGGCTCCGGGCGGGGCACCGCGCCCCTCCCCGGCGACCTGGCCTACCTGATGTTCACCTCGGGCAGCACGGGCCGGCCCAAGGGAGTCGGCGTCACCCACGGGAACGTCGTCCACACCCTGGAGGCCATCGCGGCCACCACCGGAACCGGCCCCCGGGACCGGCTGCTCGCCGTCACGACGGTGTGCTTCGACATCTCCGTCCTGGAGCTGTTCATGCCGCTGCTGACCGGCGGTACCGTGGTGGTGGCCCGGCGCACCGACGTCATCGACGCCGGGCGGTTGGCCGGCCTGATCGAGAGCCGGGACGTCACCGTCCTCCAGGCCACCCCGGCCGGCTGGCAGCTGCTGCTCGACGGCGGCTGGCGGGGCCGCGAAGGGCTGACCGCGCTGTGCGGCGGCGAGGCGCTGCCGCCGAACCTGGCCACCGCGCTGGTCTCCCGCACCGGCAGCCTGTGGAACGTCTACGGGCCCACCGAGGCCACCATCTGGTCGACGATCGGCCGCGTGGACGGCGCGACCGTGCACCTCGGCGATCCGATCGGCGCCACCGACCTGCTCGTCACCGAGGTCGACGGCACCGCCGCGCCCGCCCCTGGCGAGCCCGGCGAGCTGTGGATCGGCGGCCCCGGCGTCGCCCAGGGCTACTGGCGCAGGCCGGACCTGACGGCCGAACGGTTCACCGCCCACCCGGCCCGGCCCGAGGGCGGCGGACGCTACTTCCGGACCGGCGACCTGGTGCGGCGCGACGAGCAGGGCCGGCTGATCTTCCTCGGCCGGGCCGACAGCCAGGTGAAGATCCGCGGGCACCGCGTCGAGCTGGGCGAGATCGAGGCCGTCCTCGGCGCCCATCCGGGCCTGGCCCGGGCCGTGGTGGTGCTCCGCGGCGAGGGGGCGCTGGTCCGGCTCGTGGCCGTCGCCGTCCCGGCGCGCGGCGC
This sequence comes from Streptomyces sp. NPDC127106, assembly GCF_042677605.1. NCBI lineage: Bacteria > Bacillati > Actinomycetota > Actinomycetes > Kitasatosporales > Streptomycetaceae > Streptomyces > Streptomyces sp. NPDC127106. The sequence goes on from NZ_JBHXTC010000011.1 coordinate 150,710, forward strand.
CGCCGCACCCGGCCTCGACGAGCTCCGCGCCTTCGCGGCGGCCAGCCTCCCGGCCTGGATGCTGCCGGACCGGCTGGTCACCACCCCGGAGCTGGCGCTCACCCCCAACGGCAAGGTAGACCGCAAGGCCGCCGCGCTGCTGGCCCGGCCCGCCGCGGAGCGGGAGACCACCAGCGGGCCGGACCGGGTCGCGGTTCCCGCCCCGGTGGCGCCCGCTGTCCACGCGGCGGCGCCGGCCGACCCGGCCGAGATCCGGCGGAGCGTCACCTCCTTCTGGGCCGAGCTCCTCGAACTCGACCACGTCCCCGGCGACCGGCGGTTCTTCGACCTCGGAGGCAACTCGCTGCTGCTGGGCCGGCTGTTCGCCCGACTCGAGGACCGCTTCCCCGGCTCCGGTCTGGAGGTCGCCGACCTCTTCGCCCGCCCCGCCCTTGACGACCAGGTGGCCCTGCTCACCCAACGGCTCGTCCCGGCCGCACCCGCCACCGCCACCGCCACCGTCCCGGCCGCACCCGCAGACCGGTCCCCGCTGCCCGCCCCCGCCCGTCCGTCCCGCCGCGAGGCGCGGCGCGCCCTTCGACTCGGAGACGACCACCGATGAACCACGACCACCACCCGTCCGACGCGGTCGACGACCCGAACGCGGTGGCCGTCGTCGGCCTGTCCTGCCGCTTCGGCCCCGCCACCTCGGCGGACCGGCTCTGGGAGCTGTTGGAGCAGGGCCGCAGCGGGATACGCCGCTACTCGCCCGAGGAACTCGTCCGGCTGGGCCACCGGCCGGAGCTGGTCCGGCGCCCCGGCTTCGTCCCGGCCGGCGTCGTCCTGGAAGACGCAGACGCCTTCGACAACGAGTTCTTCGGCTACAGCCCGGTGCACGCCGAATGGCTGGACCCGCAGCAGCGGGTCCTGCTGGAGACGGCCTGGCACGCCCTGGAGGACGCCGGCTTCGCACCGGACCGCACGGAGCTGCGCACCGCCGCGTACGTCTCGGTCGGCCAGAGCACGATGCCGCAGGTCGGCATCACCGAGCTGGACGCGGCCGGCATGATCCGCTTCTCCTCCTCCGACAAGGACTTCGCCGCCAGCCGGATCTCCTACAAGCTCGGCCTCACCGGTCCGAGCCTGACCGTGCAGTCCGCCTGCTCCAGCGGCCTGGTGGCCGTCCACCTCGCGGTGGAGAGCCTGCTCGGCGAGGAGTGCGACCTGGCCGTCGTCGGCGCCGCCTCGCTGCACTTCCCGCAGGCGGGCTACCTCGCCGCGCCCGACATGATCCTCTCGCCCACCGGCGAGTGCCGGCCGTTCGACGACGGCGCCGACGGCACCGTCTTCGGCAACGGCGCCGGCGCGCTCGTCCTGCGCCGCCTCGCCGACGCGGTCCGCGACGGCGACCCGATCCGCGCGGTGATCCGCGGCAGCGCCGTCAACAACGACGGCGCCCGCAAGATGGACTACCACGCCCCGTCACCCCAGGGACAGGAGGCGGTCCTGCGCGAGGCGCTGGCCGTCGCCGGGATCGACGCGCACACCGTCGGCTACCTGGAGACCCACGGCACCGGCACGCACCTGGGCGACCCGATCGAGTACGCGGCCCTCGACCGCGTCTACGGCGGCGACCGCCCGCACCCGGCCGCCGTCGGCTCGGTCAAGAGCGTCGTCGGCCACCTCAACACCGCGGCCGGACTCGCCGGGCTGGCCAAGGCGATCCTCGCGCTGGAGCACGCCGTCGTGCCGCCGCAGGCCCCGTTCGAGACGCCCAACCGCCGGCTCGCCGGGACCGGAGGCCTGCGGATCGCCGCCGGCGGCGACGGCTGGCCCCTGCCGGACGGCCCGCGCCGGGCCGCGGTGAGCTCCTTCGGCATCGGCGGCACCAACGCCCACGTGGTGCTGGAGCAGGCACCCGACCTGCCGACCCGGCCCGCCGGGGCCGGCCGGGACGCGCACCGGGTGCCGGTGTCCGCCCGTACCGAGGAGGCCCTGCGGCAGCTCGCCGCCTCCCTGGCGGACGCCCTGAACGGCCCCGCCGCGCCGGAACTGGCCGACGTCGCGCACACCCTGCGCACCGGCCGCAGCCACCGCGCCGTCCGGGTCGTGCTGACCGCGCGCACCACCGCCGAACTGGCGGAGCAGCTGCGACAGCTCGCCCGGGAGGGCTCCGCTTCCGCCGCCGCGCCGACCGGCCCCTACCTGGCGTGGGTCGACGGCACCGGCGAGCTGCCCGAAGCGCAGGGCCCTTCCGGCCGACGGGTCCGGCTGCCCGGCTACCCGTTCGCCCGCCGCCGGTGGCCCCGCCCCGACGTCCCGGACGTCCCCGCTTCCGTACCGGACGGCCGGTCGCCCGAGGCCGCCGGCGCCGCGGACTCCGCGGCGCTCCCGGTCCGGAGGGTGCGCCCCTCCGACCCCCTCGCCGCCGACCACCTGGTCGGCGGGGGGGCGGGGGGTGGGCCCCCCCCCCCCCGCGCACCACGCCGTGACCGCCGCCGCGCCCCCGCGCCGGGGGCCGCGCGCCGGCCCGGCCCCCCCGCCGTGGCCA
>NZ_JBHXTC010000012.1:0-15172 GCF_042677605.1 Streptomyces sp. NPDC127106
CCCTTTTTTATTGATCCGGCGCCCACCGAGATATCCACTTGCTTGGGCGTCGGCCGCGTCTGATGTGTATCCGCGACCGGGGCCGGGCGGCCGGGCCGGGCCGGCGCAGGGCGTGCGCGGTGGCGGCGGCGGGCGTGAGGTCCGCCGGCCGCGCCACCGGGACCGCCGGCGCCGCGCCCAGGCACCGGGCCGCGTGCGCCACCGACGCCAGCGTCACGTGCCGGTGCCAGCCCGGCAGCGACCGCCCGGAGAAGTCCCTGAGGCCGATCTCCTGCACGCTCGCCGCCGACGCCGTCGACACCCGCAGCGCCGTCTTCGTCAGCCGCACCAGCACCCCCGGGTCCGTCCGCACCATGTCCGTCACCCACAGCTGCGTCGGCAGCCGCCGGGCCGCCTCCCACTCCCCGAACAGCAGCACCTCGCGCCGCCGCCCCGGAGCCGGGTCCGGCACCATCACCCGCACCGCGGCCACCAGCGAGGTGCGCCGCGCCCCCGGCACCGCCGGGTCGGGCCACTCCACCGGCATCCGCAGCCCGCGCACGTTCTGCAGGATGTCCCGCGCGGCCAGCGTCCCCGCGCCGAAGCCCGGCAGCCTCGGGTCCGTCACCAGGAGCCGCGCCTCGGGGTTGATCCGCCCCACCACCGGCACCCGGGCCTCGGCGAACCGGTTCAGCGTGGCCCGCGTCGCGATGTCGCGGATGTCCAGCACCACCGGCCGGACGGTCATGCCCGACTCGCGCACCGTGTTCAGGACGCCGCTGACCGCGCAGCCCCCGTACGACTCCTCGCCGCCGGGGCCGGCCTCCTGCACGGAGTCCTGCGAGGGCTCCTGCGCGGATTCCTCGTCCAGGAACAGCCGCCACCCCACCGGGGTGACCACGCGGGCCGAGGCGTACCAGATCCCGAACGCCTGCTGCCCGCGGAACATCTGACCCCGGTGCGGGTCGAAGCGGTGCCCGGCGCCCACCGAGTGCTCGCCGCCCTTCGGAATCGCCATCGGCTGCGCCACCCAGGCGTTGAGCGGGGCCGTCTGCCCCAGGTACTGCGCCAGCGCGGTCCGGATCGGCTGCCAGTCCCAGGTCGACGCCGCGATGAAGTGGTGCAGGCTCTGCTCCGCGGCCGCGCTGCCGCCGCCGGCCGCGTCACCGCCGGCGATCTGCTGGGCGATGTTGCGGATCGACTTGCGGCCCTTCGTCTCCAGCAGCCCGCGGACGTACTGCCGGCCGCGCTCGCGCTGGTCCTTGCGCCGCAGGGAGGTGAACACCGCCGTGCACAGCTCCTCGACGGCCCCGTCGACCCCGGCGCCGTCCGGGCCGCCGCCGAAGGGGCCGGGAGCGTACGCCGCCGCGGTGTCCCGGAGGTGGGCGCGGCCGCCCGGGACGGTGCGTGCGGCGGTCCGGGAGGCGGTTGCGGTGGCGGTGCCGAAGCGCGTGCTGATGGCGGTGTTCACGACTTCCCCCTTCGTCGATGGCCCTCCTACCGTCCGCCCGGGGCCCCGTTCCGGGGGAGGTGTGCCGGGCACCTGGCTGGGCCGGCGGGTGGTGGGGCGCCCACCATCGGGCGTCTTCGGGCTCCGTCGCGGTGGCCCCGCCACCACCGGCCCCGTGGGGCCGCAACACCGGGGAGGGGCCCGGCATCCCGGGCCGGATGCCCCAGACTTGGACCATGTCCATTCACCAGAACCTGCTCGGGGGCCCGGCCCCCACCCACCTCCCCGACGAGCCGGGCCGCGCGGCGATCGCCGCGGGCACGCCCGCCGTCGAGGTGGCCGCCGCGCACCCCACCTCCTCCCTCGCCTGGGCGGTCCTCTCCGACGAGGCCTTCGCCGCCGGCCGCCCCGTCGAGGCGTACGCGTACGCCCGTACGGGCTACCACCGCGGCCTCGACGCGCTGCGCCGCGCGGGCTGGAAGGGCCACGGCCCGGTCCCGTGGGAGCACGAGCCGAACCGTGGCTTCCTGCGCGCCCTGTACGCCCTGGCCCGCGCGGCCGGGGCGATCGGCGAGAAGGACGAGCACGAGCGCTGCACGACCTTCCTGCGCGACTCCTCCGAGACGGCCGCGGACGTCCTCGGCGACGCCTGACCCGCCCTGCCCCGCACGCGCACGGGGGCGGCCGGCCGGCGGCTCCGCGGCCGTCCGTCCGCCCCCGACGGCCCTCCCGCGCCGGCCCCCCGTGTCCGAAACGTGTCTGTGACGCCCGTCACTGGCCATTGGAGGGCGGCCGGGAAGCGGTCCTATGATGCGGACAGGGGACCGGGGCTCCACACACCCAATCGGAAGGAGCGGACCGCTACCCGGAAGCACGTGTCGAGGAGACAGCGATGTCGAACACCCTTGATGCCTCCGGAGCCGGTTCGGATACCCCGAACCTCGACTTCGCCGGCACGACCCCGTACGAGGACTACGTCCAGGCGGACGTCCTCACCCACCTCCAGCACCCTCGTTCGGACGATCCCGGCGAGATGGTCTTCCTGGTCACCACCCAGGTCATGGAGCTGTGGTTCACGGTCATCGTCCACGAATGGGAGACGGCCGCGCAGGCCCTCCGCGAGGACCGCGTCCCCGTCGCGATGGACGCGCTGAAACGATCCCTCCGCGAGCTGGAGGCCCTCAACGCCTCCTGGCGCCCGCTCGCCCAGCTCACCCCCGGCCAGTTCAACTCGTACCGCGCCGCCCTCGGCGAGGGCTCCGGCTTCCAGTCGGCGATGTACCGCCGGATGGAGTTCCTGCTCGGCGAGAAGTCGGCCTCCATGCTCGTCCCGCACCGCGGCGCCCCGCGCGTCCACGCGGAGCTGGAGAAGGCCCTGCACGAGCCCAGCCTCTACGACGAGGTGCTGCGCCTGCTCGCCCGCCGCGGCCTGCCCGTCCCGCAGACCGTCCTCGACCGCGACCTCGCGCAGCGCTACGAGGCCTCGGCCGAGGTCGAGGCCGTCTGGACCACCCTGTACGAGGACCCCGACGCGCACCCCGACCTGCACCGGCTCGGCGAGGCCCTCACGGACGTCGCGGAGCTCGTCTGGCGCTGGCGCAACGACCACCTCGTCGCCACCCGCCGTGCGATGGGCGCGAAGACCGGCACGGGCGGCTCCGCCGGGGTGACCTGGCTGGAGAAGCGCGCCGCGAAGAACGTGTTCCCCGAGCTGTGGACGGCGCGCAGCCATGTCTGACGCCCTCGACACCACCGCCGCCCCCGCCGTCCCGGACCTGGCGGCGCGCGCCGCGCAGCTGGATGCCGCCGACGAGCTGGGCAAGCTCCGCGAGCGCTTCACCCTCCCCGAGGGCGTCGTCTACCTCGACGGCAACTCGCTCGGCGCGCTCCCCGCGGGCGTCGCCGCCCGCGTGGCCGAGGTCGTCGCGCACGAGTGGGGCACCGAGCTGATCCGCTCCTGGAGCAGCGGCACCTGGTGGACCGCCCCCGAGCGGATCGGCGACCGGATCGCCCCGCTCGTCGGCGCGGCCCCCGGCCAGGTCGTCGTCGGCGACTCCACCAGCGTCAACCTGTTCAAGGCGCTGGTCGGTGCCGCCCGCCTGGCAGCGTCCGGCCGCACCGAGCTGCTCGTCGACGCGACGACGTTCCCCACCGACGGCTACATCGCCGAGTCGGCGGCCCGCCTCACCGGCCTGACCGTGGTCCCGGTGGACCCGTCCGACGCGGCCGCGGTGCTGCGCGAGCGGGGGCAGGACGCGGCCGTCGTCCTGCTCAACCACGTCGACTACCGCGGCGGCCGGCTCCACGACCTGCCCGGCCTCACCCGGGCGGCGCACGCCGCGGGCGCGGTCATCGTCTGGGACCTGTGCCACTCGGCCGGCGCCCTGCCGGTCGGCCTCGACGAGCACGGCGTCGACCTCGCGGTGGGCTGCACGTACAAGTACCTCAACGGCGGGCCCGGTTCACCGGCGTACCTCTACATCGCCGAACGCCACCAGGCCGCCTTCGACTCCCCGCTGCCCGGCTGGAACGGTCACGCGGAACCCTTCGCGATGACCCCGGACTACAGCCCGGCCCCGGGCGCGGTCCGCGGCCGGGTCGGCACCCCGGACATCCTGTCGATGCTGGCCCTGGAGGCGGCGCTCGACGCCTGGGACGGGGTGGACGTGGCGGCCGTACGGGCCAAGTCCCTGGCGCTGACCGACTTCTTCCTGGAGTGCGTGGCCGCGTACGTCCCGGCGGGGAAGGTCGAGTCGGTGACCCCGGCGCCGCACGCGGAGCGCGGCAGCCAGGTGTCGCTGCGCACGGAGAACGCCCGCGCGGTGATGGACGAGCTGATCTCCCGCGGGGTGATCGGCGACTTCCGGGCCCCGGACGTCCTGCGGTTCGGGTTCACGCCGCTCTACGTGGGCTTCGCGGACGCGGAGCGTGCGGCCCGGACGCTGGGTCGCATTTTCGGGTGATGTCCGGACGGGCCGGGGGTGAAACGTCACGGCACGGGGCGGGCGGGGGATGATCCCTGCCCGCCGCGGCCCGTTTCCATGCGGGCCGGGGTACGTGACAAAGCCCTCCGGGGACAGGGTTGTTCCGGCCTGATACGGTCCGGCTCTGCCGGATCGAAGGTCCCGGAGCCCGGGACCGCCGCCGCAGGCCGGGGCTGCCGGGCTGCGGAGTTCTGGTGGCCGGAACACCAGTGCCACGCGTTACCGAGAGGTTGAGCCGATGACGGACCCCGCAGTCGAACGGGATGCCGCCGAGGCCGCCTCGGCCTTCGCCCACCCGCCGGTCGCCCCGGACGCGTCGGCCGCGTACGGGGACCACCCGGACCACGTCGTCGACTTCTACGCCCCGCGGGCCGCCGGCGGCGGTGCGGGCGCGGACGCGGGTGCGCCCGGCACGGCTCCCCTCGTGGTGCTGCTGCACGGCGGCGCCTGGCGGGCCCCGTACGACCGGCAGCACGTGTCACCGCTGGCCGACTTCCTGGCGCGGCGCGGATTCGCGGTGGCCAGTGTGGAGTACCGGCGCGGGAGTTCGCTGCCGCACCAGAACGCCGGCGGCGCGGTCGCCGGCCGCTGGCCGGAGACCTTCGACGACGTGGCCGCGGCCCTGGACGCCCTGCCCGGGTTGGCTGCCGTGCACCTCCCGCAGGCCGACCTGCGCCGTACGGTCCTCACCGGCCATTCCGCGGGCGGCCACCTCGCGCTGTGGGCCGCCGCCCGGCACGTCCTGCCGGCCGGGGCCCCGGCGGGCTGGCGGTTGCCGGCCCCGACGGTGCTGCGGGGCGTGGTGGCGCTGGCCCCCATCGCGGACTTCGAGGTGGCGGAGGAGCTCGGCGTGTGCGGCGGTGCGTCGGCGCAGCTGCTGGGCGGGCCGGTGCACTGGGCGGAGCGGGTCCCGTACGCGGATCCGGCGGCGCTGCTGCCGACCGGGATCGCCACGACCGTGGTGCACGGCCGGGAGGACGTCGTCGTCCCGGCGGCGGTCGCCGAGTCGTACGTGGCCGCGGCGGCGAAGGCGGGGGAGACCGTCGGGCTGACCCTGCTGGACGGCGTCGGGCACTTCCCGCTGATCGACCCGGCGGCCGACGCCTGCGCGGTGGTCGCCGAGGAGATCTCGCAGCTCGCCTGGTAGCGGGCCGCCGCGGCCGTTTCCGTGACCCGTCTCCGCGGTGGTTCCCGTGACCCGTCTCCGCGGTGGTTCCCGCGACCCGTCTCCGCAGCCGGTTCCCGCGACCCGTCTCCGCGGGCCTGTTCCCGGGGCTCCGCCCGGCGACGTGCCCCGCGGTGCCGCGTGGACGCCGCCCGGCGGCGCCGGGTCCGGGGGCGCTCAGCCCGCCAGGCGCGCCGCGATCGTCGCGAGGCGCTCGCCCTGGTAGCGGGCGGCCGTCAGGGTCGCCTCGCTCACCTCGCCGCTGCTCGCCGGGTGCGAGGTGCCGTAGGGGTTGCCGCCGGCCTCGAAGACCGCCGGGTTGGTGAAGCCGGGGGCGACGATGATCGAGCCCCAGTGGTGGAACGTGTTGTAGAGGGCGAGCAGCGTGGACTCGTTGCCGCCGTGGGTGTTGTGGGCGCTGGTGAAGCCGGTGGCCGGCTTGTCGGCGAGGACGCCCTGCTGCCAGAGGCCGCCCGTGGTGTCGAGGAACTGCTTCAGCTGGCCCGAGATGTTGCCGTACCGGGTCGGCGAGCCGATGGCGTAGGCGTTGGCCCAGGCGAGGTCGTCCAGGGTGGCGATCTCGACGTCCTTGGCGTCCTCGACATGCTGGCGCCAGGCCGGGTTGGAGTCGATGGCGGCGTCCGGGGCGAGCTCGGGCACCCGGCGGAGCCGGACCTCGGCACCGGCCTTCTCGGCGCCTTCGGCGACCGCCTTCGCGAGCTCGTGGACGTTGCCGGTGGAGGAGTAGTAGATGACGGCGACCTTGGCGCTCATGACGGTTCCCTGCCTAAGTGGATCGGTATCCGGTTCGCCCGGTGGTTCAGAGTTAAACGGATAGCGATCCGTTTTGCAAGGGGGGTCCGGTAGCCTCTGGGTATGAGCCGCAGCCGCATCGAACTCCCCGTCTCGGGACAGGCCCCGCCGGAGCGCGCGGACGCCGCCCGCAACCGGCGGAAGATCCTGGACGCGGCCGCGCGCCTGATCGCCGAGCAGGGGCCGGACGCCGTCACCATGAACGCCGTCGCACACGCCGCGGGAATGGGCGTCGGCACGGTCTACCGGCGTTTCGGGGACGTCGGCCAACTGCTGCTCGCCCTGCTCGACGACGACGAACGGCGCTTCCAGGAGGCCTTCCTCAGCGGCCCCCCGCCGCTGGGGCCCGAGGCGCCGCCCGAGGAACGGCTGCGGGCGTTCCTGCACACGCTGGCCGAGCGGCTGGCCGGCTGCCGGGCCGTGATGGGCGCCGCCGAGGCCGCGTCGCCGGGCGCGCGGTACGGCAGCGGCGCCTACCTGACCATGCACACGCACGTGGCCATGCTGCTCCGGCAGACCCGGCCGGGGGCGGACGCGCCGGTCCTGGCCCACCTGCTGCTCGCGCCGTTCGTGCCGAGCCTGTTCGAGCACCTGACGGTGGACCGGGAAGTCCCGGTCGAACGGGTCAAGGCGAGCATCGACGCCCTGCTGGGAGCGGTCTGACCGCGGAGACCGAGCCGGCCGGGGCGGCCGCCCCGCGACCGGGGCGGAGGCCGCCGGCCTCGGTCTACGGCATGTCGACGTGGTCGGCGGCGGAGTAGATCCACGGCGTGGCGTCGGTGCCGTGGTGGGCCAGCCACCAGATGCCGTCCGGGCGGGGTGCGGTGGAGGCAGCGAGGATGCCGCCGCGGCCGGTCACCAGGTCGGCGACGTACTCGTACCGGCTGCCCGAGTCGGCCTTGTGGACCAGCTGGACCGGCAGTCCCTCCGGGGCGCCGGTGTACCCGCCGCCGTCCCAGTCGGCGAGGGTCAGCCGGCCGACGACGCCCAGCGGGTGCCCGGGGCGCGGCGGCTCGGGGAAGGCGTCGGCGGTGAGCTGGGCCTTCCGCTTGATCCGGACGCTGTCCAGAGGGGCCGCGGTGACCAGGCCCCCGTCCTCCCGGGGCACCCAGTCGTTGGCCGCGACCAGGGCGTTGAACCAGTACAGCCCGGCGTCGGCGTTGGAGAGGGTCCACCCGTCGGCCCGCACGGTGAAGGTGAACCGGCAGGTGGAGCGGTTCGGGTTCCCGCTGTGGGGGGTGCACAGGTCGGTGCCGGGCGGCCGCCGGTCGGCCCGCAGGTCGTGCCCGCCCGGGCCGATCAGGGCCGCTTCGGCGTCGTTCCGGCTGATGCCGGAGTCGTCCTCGGCGTCGAAGGTGACGAAGAAGGTCCGGCTGTCGCCCGGGCCGAGCGTGAGGTCCGCGGCGTGGATGGTGCCGCCGATGATGCGCGGCGGGCTGGCGACGTCGGCCTCCGCCGCCGCGGCGGGCCCGAGGAACAGGGCGAGCGTGGCGAGGACGGTGGTGGCGGCGGGGAGCTTGCGCATGGACGGCCTCCTGGCGGATCCGGTCCGGGCCCGATGCGGCGTCCCGGGGCGTGACACACCGTAGGAGCGGGGTGCCCGCGCGGGCAGGGGGCGTGCGTCCGGCGGTGCGGATCCATGACGTCCGGGACGGGACCGTGACGCGGGACCGGCGTACGGCGGGTGGTCGACGTACGGCGACGGGGCCCGTCGCGCGGTGTGCGCTACGGGCCCCGTCGTGATCCGGAGGACCGGGGGCGGCCCGGGCCTGTCGCCCTGCGGCCTGTCGCCCAGTGGCTCAGGGGCCTACAGGAACGAGTTGATCTCGATCGTCTCGGTGCGGCCGGGGCCGACGCCGATCGCGGAGATCGGGGCGCCCGACATCTCCTCCAGGGCCTTCACGTACGCCTGCGCGTTCTTCGGCAGGTCGGAGAAGGTCTTGGCCTTGGTGATGTCCTCGGACCAGCCCGGCAGGTTCTCGTAGATCGGCTTCGCGTGGTGGAAGTCCGTCTGCGAGTACGGGAGCTCCTCGACGCGCTTGCCGTCGATCTCGTACGCGACGCAGACCGGGATCTGCTCCCAGCCGGTCAGCACGTCCAGCTTGGTGAGGAAGAAGTCCGTCAGGCCGTTCACTCGGGTCGCGTAGCGGGCGATCGGGGCGTCGAACCAGCCGCAGCGGCGGTCGCGGCCGGTGGTGACACCGCGCTCGCCGCCGATGCGGCGCAGGTCCTCGCCGTCCTGGTCGAACAGCTCCGTGGGGAACGGGCCGGCGCCGACACGCGTGGTGTACGCCTTCAGGATGCCGATGACCCGGCTGATCTTGGTCGGGCCGACGCCCGTACCGGTGCACGCGCCGCCCGCGGTCGGGTTCGACGAGGTGACGAACGGGTACGTGCCGTGGTCGACGTCGAGCAGGGTGCCCTGGCCGCCCTCGAACAGCACGACCTTGTTCTCGTCGAGCGCGTTGTTCAGGATCAGCGTGGTGTCGGCGACGTACGGCTTGATCTGGTCCGCGTACTGGAGCATCTCCTCCACGATCGCGGCGGCGTCGATCGCGCGGCGGTTGTACAGCTTGGCGAGCAGCTGGTTCTTGTTCTCCAGCGCCGCCTCGACCTTCTGGGTGAGGATCGACTCGTCGTACAGGTCCTGGACGCGGATGCCGACGCGGTTGATCTTGTCCGCGTAGGTCGGGCCGATCCCGCGGCCGGTGGTGCCGATCTTGCGCTTGCCGAGGAAGCGCTCGCCGACCTTGTCCAGGGTGACGTTGTACGGCGTGATCAGGTGGGCGTTTCCGCTGATCAGCAGCTTGGACGTGTCGATACCGCGCTCGTTGAGCCCGCGCAGCTCGGAGAGGAGTACGGACGGGTCGACGACGACGCCGTTGCCGATGACCGGGGTGCATCCGGGGGAGAGGATGCCGGAAGGGAGAAGGTGCAGCGCATACTTCTGGTCGCCTACGACGACCGTGTGGCCGGCGTTGTTGCCGCCCTGGTAGCGCACCACGTAGTCAACGGATCCACCGAGCAGGTCGGTGGCCTTTCCCTTGCCCTCGTCACCCCACTGAGCTCCGAGCAGCACAAGAGCGGGCACAGGCGTACACCTCTTCCGGATGGGGCATGTCCAAGGCCAGGGGGCGTACGACGATGTACACCGCAGGCTGGGCCGTCGGACCGGTACCCCGGAATAGACGAAGGCCCTGGCGCAATAGCGCAAGGGCCTCTTGCACAAAGATGCTACCCGAGGAAGGACCGAGGTGTCGGCTCCGGAGCCCACCATGAGCCCTGCGGGCGCGCCGGTCGGCGGCCTGCTCGTGCTCGTCGACCCGGTCGCCCGCCGTCTCGACGGCGAGTCCGTGCGGATCGCGAGGGATGTTCTGTCGGCGGGGGCGGCGGCGAAGGTCTGCCTCCCGGATTCACCGGAGGAGTTCGCGCGGGCCCTCGCCCGCCGGGGCCATCGCCGGCCCGTGATCGTGGGCGACGACCGGGCGCTGGTGCGGGCCGTGGGGCTGCTGCACCGGGAGCGCGGGCTCGGCGAGGGCGCGGCCGGTGCCGTGTCCGTCATCCCGGTGGGGCAGGTGGGATCACTGGGGCTGGTGAGGACGCTGGGGGTTCCGCTGTCGGCGGTGTCCGCGGCGCGGGCGGTCCTGGACGGGGTCGTGGGCATGCGGGACCTGCTGGTGGACGACAGCGACGGGGTGGTGCTGGGCGGCTTGCGGATTCCACCCGTTCGGCCGTCCGTGCCGCGGCCGGCGGGACCCTCGGTGCGCAGCGCGTACCGGTCGCTGGTGCGCACCCTGGTCGGGCCGCCGCCGGCGGCGCCCGCGCGGGGCGGAACCGGCGGGCACCGGCTGCGGGTGGAGGCCGACGGGGTGGTGCTGGCGGACGTGGACCGGCCGGTGGAGGACCTGTCGCTGGAGCCGGGGCGCGGCGGGCTCGCGGAGGTCCTCGTCCGGGTGGACGGGACCGCAGTGGGGGCCCGGGCCCGGGTCTTGACCGTGACCGGGGCGGACTTCCGCTACCGGGCCGACGGGGCGGTCGCGGGGCCGGTGCGCCGGCGCACCTGGACCCTGCAGCCGGCGGCGTGGGGGCTCATCCTCCCGCGCTGACCTGCCGGACCGTTCGGTCCGCCGGCTCCCCGGCGGTGGCCGCGCGGGCGACGGCCCGCCGGGAGGCGAGGGTGAGCGCCGCGGAGGCCGCGGCCAGCACGGTGATCGCGGTGGCCGGGCCCGCGTACTGGGCGGTCGCGCCGGCGAGGGCCGCGCCGATGCCCTGCCAGGTCATCCGGCCGGCCGACTCGACGCCCTGGACCTGCCCGCGGACGGCGTCGGGGGTCAGGGCCAGGAGCTGCTCCTGCAGAGGCAGGGTGGCGGCGAAGCCGGCGCTCGCGGCGAACACCGCGGCCGCCACCAGCGGCAGCGGCGGGTGGAAGGCGAAGAGGAGGAAGGGGAGGGCGAGCAGCAGGCGCAGGGCGAAGGCGTACCGGCGGCGGCGCTCGGCGGTGAGCAGGCGGCCGACGGCGAGGTCCCCGAGGAGCATCCCGGCCGAGCCGACGGCGAGGAGGGTGCCGGCGTGCTGCGGGGCGTACGGGATGAACAGGGCCTCGCAGCCGACGACGAGGCCGTTGGGTACCCACAGGTTCAGCAGCAGGGCCCGCCGGCCGGGGTGGGCGAACAGTTCGGCGTTCGTCGTCCAGGTCTGCCGCAGTCCGGGGCGTCGGGTCAGCCGGATCGAGCGCTCCCGTACGGTCACGGCCGCGACGACGAGCGCGAGGCCGGTCAGGGCGGCGGCGACGGCGAAGACCCGGTACGGGCCGAGCCGGCCCAGCAGCAGCGCGCCGAGGGCGAAGCCGAGCACGGACACGGCGCCGGTGGTGATGTTCATCAGCGAGCGGGCGAGGGCGTACGCGGAGGCGGGCACGGCCTCGACGAGCAGGCCCATGCGGGTGCCGGTGCCCAGGGACTGGAAGAAGCCGAGCAGCACGAGCAGGCCGAATCGGGCGGCCAGCGGCAGTCCGGGGACGGCCTGGGCGGCGACACCGGCCAGGGAGAGGCCCTGGAGGGTGAGGAGCGTGCGGCGGGGGCGCTCGCCGTCGGCGACGGACATGAGCGTGAGCGCGCCGAGGACGGTGGCGAAGGTCGCGCCGTACATGCTCACGGCCGTCAGGAACGGGGAACCGGTCTGCCGGTCGACGAGGGTGCCGAGGGCGAAGCCGGACAGGGTGCTGGCGGCGACGGACAGGGTGAGGCTGGCGTAGAGGCCGGCGAACTCGCGGTTGCGGAGCAGGGCCCGGTAGCCGGTCGGCGCGGGCGCGGGAGTGGGAGTGGCGGCTGCGGGTGATGGGGTGTCAGAAGGCATGAAAAAAGCCTCCGAACGCTCCCGTGGGGGAGCCGGAGGCACAGGGGAAACGTAGCAGGTCCCCGCCTCCGGCCGCTCCCCGTTTCCGGGAGTCCGGGCGCTACACGGGCGTTCAGGTGTGCTCGTCGCCGGAGATCGCCCGGGTCAGGGTCACGACACGACGCGGCACGTCAGGTCGGTTCAGGTCAGGTCCAGAGTGGCGCGGTGGGCGCGCCAGCGGTCCATCATTCCCAGCAGCTCCTGCTGCAGGAACTCGAAGAACGCGGCCGTCTCGGCGATCCGCGTCCCGGCGGGGGTCTCGGCGCCGAGGCCGGCCGCGCCCTCCCGCAGGGTCTTCTCCCACAGGGTCAGGACCTGGTCGCGGCGGGTGAAGGTCTCGTACCAGAGCTCGTTGTGCAGGACGTACCGGTCGCGGCGGGAGCCCGGCTCGCGCTCGCGGCTGACCATGTTGACCTGCGTCAGGTACGACACCGCGCCCGACACCGCCGCCGGGCTGATCTGCAGGGCCTCGCTCAGCTCGGCCGAGGTCATCGCGCCGCTGTCGCTGGCCAGGAGCTGCGCGAAGACGCGGGCGGCCATGCGCTGCATGCCCGCGTCGGCCAGTTGGGCCGCGAAGCGCTCCACGAAGCGGGAGACCGCCTCGGTGTCGCGTGCGTCCCGCTCGTCCCGCTCGTCCCGCTCGTCCCGCTCGTCCCGCTCGTCCTGGCCGTCCTGCTGCTTGTTCGGTGCATCCATCTGCTTCGCCACCCTTCGAACTTTACGTGATTCCCGAGCTTCACAAATTTGTGAAAGTAGCGTACGTTCAGAAACATGACGAAGGCAATCAGCGTCGCCGGACTCCGCAAGACGTTCGGCCGCACCCACGCTCTGGACGGACTCGACCTCTCCGTCGCCACCGGCGAGGTCCACGGCTTCCTCGGCCCCAACGGCGCCGGCAAGTCCACCACCATCCGCGTCCTGCTGGGCCTGCTGCGCGCCGACTCCGGAACCGCCGAACTGCTCGGCGGCGACCCGTGGGCCGACGCCGTGGAGCTCCACCGCCGCGTCGCCTACGTCCCCGGCGACGTCACCCTGTGGCGCAACCTCTCCGGCGGCGAGGTCATCGACCTCTACGGGCGGCTGCGCGGAGGCCTTGACCGGGCCCGCCGCGCCGAGCTGATCGAGCGCTACGAACTCGACCCCACCAAGAAGGGGCGCACGTACTCCAAGGGCAACCGGCAGAAGGTGGCACTCGTCGCCGCCTTCGCCTCGAACGCCGAGCTGTTCGTCCTCGACGAGCCCACCTCCGGCCTCGACCCGCTGATGGAGGAGGTCTTCCAGAGCTGCGTCGCCGAGGCCCGCGCCGCCGGCCGCACCGTCCTGCTCAGCTCGCACATCCTCAGCGAGGTCGAAGCCCTCTGCGACCGCGTCAGCATCATCCGCAAGGGCCGCACCGTGGAGACCGGCACCCTGGCCGAGCTGCGGCACCTCACCCGTACGTCGATCAGCGCCGAGCTCGCCGGCCCGCCGAACGGCCTCGCGCACCTGCCCGGCGTCCACGACGTCGAAGTGCAGGGGCAGCGGATCCGCCTTCAGGCCGACACCGACAAGCTGGACGCCGTACTGCGCTCGCTCACCGACTCCGGGGTGCGGTCGCTGACCGCGACCCCGCCCACCCTCGAAGAACTCTTCCTGCGCCACTACGCGGACGACGCGCACGCGAAGGCGGCAACCAAGGCAGGCGCATCGCGATGAAGGACCAACTCGCCGGAACAGCGGGCCTGCTGAGGCTCGCACTGCGCCGCGACCGGGTCATGATGCCGGTCTGGGTGCTGGTCGTCGCCCTGATGGTGCTGAGCCTGCCCGCCTCCCTGGAATCGGCGTACGCAACCGGCGCCGACCGGGCCCGGCTCGCCGACGCCATGAGCACCAACGGCTCCCTGCGCGCCCTGTACGGGCCCGTCTTCGGGGACTCCCTCGGCGCCCTCACCGCCTGGCGGGGCGGCGTCTTCGCGGGGGTGCTCGCCGCAATCATGAGCCTGGCCATCGTGATCCGGCACACCCGCGAGGAGGAGGAGACGGGCCGTCAGGAACTCCTGTCCGCCGCCATGGTGGGGCGGCGCGCCCCGCTCACGGCCGCCCTGCTGGCCGCCGCGGTCGCCAACGCGGCCGCCGCCCTGCTGGTGGCCGGCGGCCTGGCCGGCGCGCACGGCGCGGCCGGGGCAGCCGCGCTCGGACTGGGCATCGGCGCCACCGGCATGCTCTTCGCGGGCATCGCCGCCATCACCGCGCAGCTCACCGAGAGCGCACGGCTCGCGAAGGGCCTCGCGGGGGCGCTGATCGGCACGGCGTTCGTGCTGCGCGCCGCCGGCGACGCGGGCAGCACCGCCGGGGACAGCGCGCTGACCTGGACCTCGCCGCTGGGCTGGCTGGAGCACGTACGGGCCTTCGCCGGCGAACGCTGGTGGGTGCTCGGCCTGTTCGCCGCGGCGGCCGCGGTGCTGGTGGTGGCCGCGTACGCACTCGCCGGACGCCGCGACATCGGCATGAGCTTCCTCCCGGCCCGGCCCGGACCCGCCGAGGGCCGGATCGGCAGCGCCGGCGCACTGGCCTGGCGGCTGCAGCGGGGCGGCCTGGCGGGCTGGAGCCTCGGGTTCCTCGTGGCGGGCGCGGTCTTCGGGTCCATGACGGACGGCGCCACCCAACTCGTCGGCGACAACGCGCGGACCCGCGAGATCATCCAGCGCATGGGTGGGCAGAGCGCACTCGCCGACGCCTTCCTCGCCACCATGGCCGGCATGCTCGGCATGGTCGCCGCCCTCTACATCGTCTCGGCGGTGCTCCGGCTGACCGGCGAGGAGACCGGCCAGCGCGCCGAACCGCTGCTCGCCGCCCCTGTCGGGCGGCTGCGCTGGGCCGGCGGGCACCTGGCCGTGGCCTTCGGCGGATCCGCGCTGATCCTGCTGCTCGGCGGGCTCGGCCTGGGCCTCGGACACGGCCGGGACGTGGCCGCGGCGGTCGGCGCCACCCTCGCCCAGCTTCCGGCGGTGTGGGTGATCGGTGCCCTGGCGGCCCTGCTGCACGGCGCCGCCCCGAAGTACGCCGCGGGCGCCTGGGGGATGGCCGGCGCCGCCCTGCTGCTGGGGTGGATCGGCCCCGCCCTGAACCTGCCGCAGGCCGTCCTGGACCTCTCACCCTTCGCCCACCTGCCGAAGCTCCCGGGCGCGCAGGCCCTGGCCTGGACACCGCTGCTGGCCCTGACCGGCCTGGCCGCGGCCCTCCTCGCGGCCGGCCTCACCGCCCTCCGCCGCCGCGACCTCACCGCCTGACCCGTAACGAGCCGAGGGGCCCCCCCCCCCCCCCCCGCGGCGGCGGGGCGCCCCCGCGGGCCCCGCCCCCCCCCGACCCACCGCGCGCCGCCGCCCGCCCCCCGCGCGGGCTCTCACC
>NZ_JBHXTC010000012.1:15182-68786 GCF_042677605.1 Streptomyces sp. NPDC127106
CCCGGCCCACACCCCCCCCACCCCCCGCGCCCCCCCCCCCCCAGCCCCCTCACCGCCCCCCCGCCCCCCCCACCCACGGGGGGGCCCGGCGCCGCGCAGCGTGCGCGTACGTCCGTCAGAACTCGACGAGGAGCTCGCGCAGGCCGCGGATGACGTAGCCCGGCTGCCACTCGGGTTCGCGGACGAGCTTCAGCGGCGGTACACCGTCGGCCAGGAAAGCACCGAAGGACGCCACCAGCTCGCGGCGGGCGAGGGGGGCGCCCAGGCAGTAGTGGATGCCCGCGCCGAAGCTCAGGTGGGGATTGTCGGCGCGGGACAGGTCCAGCGCGTCCGGGTCCGCGAAACGGGAGGCGTCCCGGTTCGCGGAGCCGAACAGCAGGGCGACCTCCGCCCCGCGGGGGATGACCGTGTCCCCGACCCGGATGTCGTCGAGGACCCACCGTTCGAACATCTGGAGGGGGGTGTCGTAGCGCATCAGTTCATCCACAGCTGTGGACAACTTCTCGGGACGGAGCCCGGCCAGCTGGTCAGGGTTCCGGAACAGGGCCCACCAGCCATTGACGGTGGTGTTGACGGTCGCCTCGTGCCCGGCGTTCAGCAGGAGCACGCAGGTGGAGATCATCTCCTGCTCGCTGAGCCGCCCCTCCTCGTCGTGAGCGGCGATCAGCCCGGAGATCAGGTCCTCGCCGGGCCGCCCCCGCCGCTCGGCGATCAGCTCCCGCAGATAGGCGCTGAACTCCACGCTCGCCCGGACCGCCCGCCGCGCCGTCTCCTCGTCCGGCCGCAGCTCGAACATCCCGCAGATGTCCGCCGACCAAGGCCGTAGCAGCCCCCGGTCCGTCTCCGGCACCCCCAGCAGCTCCGCGATCACCGCCACCGGCAGGGGCTCGGCCACGACGGTGAGCAGGTCCCCGCCGCCGTCCGCGAGCAGCCCGCCCACCAGCTCCCCCGCGAGCCGCTCCACGGCCGGTGCGAGGCGCTCCACCGTCCGCGGGGTGAACGCCTTCGACACCAGGCGCCGCACCCGGCCGTGCGCCGGATCCTCCAGGTCCAACAGCCCGTTGCCGTTGAGCACATGGAACGGCTCGTGCTCCGGCGGCGGGGCCTGGCGCCCGAACTCCTCGTGCGAGAACCGGTGCAGATAGGTCCGCCCCAGCCGCCGGTCGCGCAGCAGCGCGCTCACATCGGCGTAGTGCGGCACCAGCCACTGCCCGGTGGCCTCCCACCAGATCGCCCGGCCCTGCGCACGCAGCTCCCGGTAGGCGGGGTACGGATCGGCGACGAACTCGGCATCCCACGGATCAAAGCCCATTTCCGAAGCGTAGCCAGCCCGCCCGCGAGCCGCCCGCCGCAGCGGCGCACCGCCCGTCCGCCCGGAGCAGCGCTCCGCGCGGCGCGGGGCGGCTCGCGCTACGCCGGGGTCACGAGGCGCGTCTCGTACGCGAACACGGCCGCCTGGGTCCGGTCCCGCAGGCCCAGCTTCACCAGGATCCGGCTCACATGCGTCTTGATGGTGGACTCGGCGACGACCAGCCGGTCCGCGATCTCCGCATTGGACAGGCCCTGCGCGATCAGGACCAGCACCTCCGTCTCCCGCTCCGTCAGGGCCTCGACCGCCGCCGTTCCGGCGAGCCGCGGCGCCGCCGACAGCTTCGAGAACTCCAGGATCAGCCGCTTGGTGACCGTCGGCGCCAGCAGCGCCTCCCCCGACGCGACCACCCGCACACCCTCGGCGAGTTGCCGGGCCGAGGCGTCCTTGAGGAGGAACCCGGAGGCCCCGGCCCGCAGGGCCTGGTACACGTACTCGTCGAGGTCGAAGGTCGTCAGGACCAGCACCTTCGCGTCCGTGTCCGCGGCCACGATCTCCCGGGTCGCCTCCAGCCCGTTCATCACCGGCATCCGGATGTCCATCAGCACGACGTCCGGCCGCAGCGCCGCGACCCGGTCGATGGCCTCGCGGCCGTCGACGGCCTCCCCGACGACCTCGATCCCTTCCATCGCGTTCAGTAGGACGGAGAAACCCTCCCGGACCATCATCTGGTCGTCGACGATGAGCACCCTGATCGTCATGCCGGGGCCTGCGCCGTGTCCCTGGCCGGCTCCTGC
Organism: Streptomyces sp. NPDC127106; assembly: GCF_042677605.1. Classification (NCBI taxonomy): domain Bacteria; kingdom Bacillati; phylum Actinomycetota; class Actinomycetes; order Kitasatosporales; family Streptomycetaceae; genus Streptomyces; species Streptomyces sp. NPDC127106. Next base: position 17,289 of record NZ_JBHXTC010000012.1, read on the forward strand.
CGTCCCCGCACCGGTATGAACACCGCCACCTCGTACCCTCCCGCCTCCGTCGAACCGGCCGTCATCTCCCCCTCCAGCATGGCCACCCGCTCCCGCATCCCCGCAATCCCGTGCCCGGCGCCCGGCGAGGGCCGCACGTCCCCGGTCGGCTTCCCGTTGACCACCCGTATGCCGAGCCCGCCCAGCACATAGCTGACCTCGACCTCGGCCGCCGCCCCCGGGGCGTGGCGCAGCGTGTTGCTCAGCGCCTCCTGGATGATCCGGTACGCCGACAGCTCGACGCCCTGCGGCAGTTCCCGCACCGCGCCCGTCACCGTCTTCTCCACGTTCAGCCCGGCCTCGCGCACATTGGCCAGCAGCCCTTCCAGCGAGGCCAGCGTCGGCTGCGGCGCGTCGGGCGCCTCGTACTCCGCGGAGCGGACCACGCCCAGCACCCGGCGCAGCTCCGTCAGCGCCGCCACCGCGTTCTCCCGGATCGTCGCGAACGCGGCCTCCAGCTCCGGCGGCGCGTCCTTCACCCGGTAGGGCGCGGCCTCCGCCTGGATCGCCACCACCGACATGTGGTGCGCCACCACGTCGTGCAGCTCGCGCGCGATCGTCGTGCGCTCCTCCAGCAGCGTGCGCCGGTCCCGCTCGACAGCCGTGACCTCCTGCTGCGCGCTGACCTCCTGAGCTGCCTCCCTGCGGACGTTGCGGACCGTCACCACCAGCAGGGACACCGCCAGCAGGAAGGCCATCGGGACCACGCTCTCGGGCTCACCCAGCCCGGTGACGACGGGGATCACCAACCCGGCCAGCAGAGTGACCAGCCACATCCAGCCGGCTGCCCGGGGCCGGGTCCGCATCGCCACCACGGTCACCACGAACAGGTACATCACGAAGGCGCCGGGCGACCGGGGCCAGATGTCCGTCCCCGCGTCGGCCAGCGAGAGCACCATGGTGCCCAACAGTGCTGCCCAGAACGCGCCCACGGGACGGGCCAGAGTCATCAGGACCGGCGCGGCCGCCATCAGCCCCACCACGAGGTGGGCGGGCCCCCATCCGTAGTCGCTGCTGGTCGAGGCGAGCAGCAGCACGAACAGGGCGACCCCGACCACCACGGCATGCGGCAGGTACGCCGACCGCCTGCGTATCCGCTGCGGGAGCCGGCGCATCAGCGGACCGTCCGTGCGCTTCGGCGGCAGCGGCCGGAACGCGAACGCATCCGTGATCAGGTCCTCGCGCAGGCCGTGCAACAAGTCGGAAGCCAGCCGGAACTCGGGGGCCCGGGGCGGCGCCCCGGATGTGGTCGTCTCGGTCATGCCCCCACGGTAGGTCGCCCTCCTCGTCGCCCGCGTCGCCGCCGAAGGGGATCTGTTGGCCTCCCCCTCAAGTACTACCCGGTGCCCTCAGTAACCCGTCGGACGGATCAGACCCGTCTCGTACGCGAAAACCGCCGCCTGGGTGCGGTCGCGCAGTCCCAGCTTCACCAGGATCCGGCCCACATGCGTCTTCACCGTCTGCTCGGCGACCACCAGCCGCGCCGCGATCTCCGCATTGGACAGGCCCTGCGCGATCAGCGCCAGCACCTCGGTCTCCCGTTCCGTCAGCTCCGCGATCCGCGCCTTCGACGGCGCCCGCGGCGCCCCCAGCCGGGAGAACTCGGTGATCAGCCGCTTGGTGATGTTCGGGGACAGCAGCGCCTCCCCGGCCGCCACCACGCGCACCGCCTCCGCGAGCTGGTCGGCCGAGGCGTCCTTCAGCAGGAAGCCGGAGGCCCCGGCGCGCAGCGCCTCGTACACGTACTCGTCGAGGTCGAAGGTGGTCAGCACCAGCACCTTCACGGCGGAGCCGGCGGCGGTGGTGATGGCGGACGTCGCCTCGATGCCGCCCATGCCGGGCATCCGGATGTCCATCAGGACCACGTCCGGCCCGAGTTCGGCGGTCTTCGCCACCGCGTCGGCGCCGTCCACGGCCTGCCCGACGACCTCTATGTCCGGCTGGGCGTTCAGCAGGACGGTGAAACCCTGCCGGACCATCATCTGGTCGTCGGCGATCATCACCCGGATCGGGTCGGCCGGCGTCGTCATCGTCTGTTCAGCCCTTCTTCGTCGCGGGATCCGTGGGCAGCACGGCGCTCACCTCGTACCCTCCGCCGGGCCGTGGACCGGCGGCCAGCTCGCCCCCCAGCATGCCCGCCCGCTCCCGCATGCCCAGCAGCCCGTGCCCCGCCCCCTGCGAGGGCGGTGCCGGGCGGCTCGGGGAGGTGTTGGCGATGCACAGGTGCAGCTCGCGGGGCCCGTACGCGATGCCCACCTCGACCCGTGAACCGGGTGCGTGGCGCAGACAGTTGCTCAGCGCCTCCTGCACGATCCGGTACGCGGTGAGCTCGACGCCCGGGGCCAGCGGCCGTCGTATCCCCGCGATCTCGGTGGTGACGGTCAGGCCTGCGCTGCGCACGTTGTCGACGAGGCCGTCCAGTTCGGCGAGCGTGGGCTGCGGGTGGTGCGGGTTCGCCGGGTCGTCGGGATGCTCGGAGCGCAGCACGCCCAGCACCCGGCGCAACTCCGTCAGCGCCTCCAGCGCGTTCTCCCGGATGCCCGCGAGGTTCTCCTTGAGCTCCTCGGAAGGGTTCTCGACCAGGTGCGGGGCGACCTGTGCCTGAATGGAGATCACCGACATGTGGTGGGCGACCACGTCGTGCAGTTCGCGGGCGATGCGGCTGCGCTCCTCCAGCAGGGTGCGCTGGGCGCGCTCCTCCTCGGTGAGCGTCTCCTGTTCGACGAGCTTGGTGCGGGCGAGCCGGGTGGCGCGCAGGGCGTAACCGAGCACGCCGACGAAGCCGAAGAGCAGCGTGACGTCGAGGACGGTGCTCCGGCCGTGCTCCGGCATGAACAGGAACTCGGCGAGGCCCGTGAGGCCGACGGACAGGCCGATGACCGTGACCGTCACCCGCGGTGGCACGCGCAGCGTCACCAGCAGCAGGACCACGGCGAACGCGAAGATCCCCCCGATGGGCCAGGGCCAGCTGTGCTCGGCCCCGACCCGGTCGTGGACCTGGGCGGCGACCAGCGCCCCCGCCAGCAGGCCGAGCCACCAGCCGGCGAGCGGCCGGAACATCGCGAGCAGGATCGACCCGCCCGTCGCCAGGGCCCCCACCAGCGGGTGGCCGCCAGTGACGCCGTAGAAGTCGCCCATCTGCTGGGCGGTGAGGAAGGTGCAGAAGATCGCGACGTAGCCGATCACGAAGTGCGGCAGCCAGGCGAGCCAGCGGGGCCGGGACATCCTTGGCAGCGGGTCCCACGCGACGGTGAAAAGATCCAGGGCGAGTGTCCGCACCAGGGATCCGGGGCGCGGGGCGGTCGTGGCCGTGGGATCGCTCGGATTGCTCACGGCGTCCAGCCTAGGCATGGGTGATCACCCCTTCGGCCGCCGGTCGCCCCGCGGCGGGGACGGCGGAGCCCGTGACCGTTCGGGAAGGGGCGCCGGTGCTCCGCCGGGGCCGCCTGGCCTGCTCGTACGCGCGGAACGCGGTCCAGCACACGGCCAGCGCGGCGGCGAAGACCGGCAGCCACAGCAGCCGGGCGCCCATCCACAGCGGCGAGGTGGGCACGGTGTGCAGCCCGGGCAGGTCGGCGGGGGCCAGCAGGCCGAGCGCGGTGACGGCCATCATCGCGGTCTGGTGCCACAGGAAGATCGTCATGGCGGACAGGTTCGCCAGCGCCACCGCCGCCCATACCCGGGGCCGCCGCATGGCCCGGGCCACCGGCTCCCGCAGCAGCAGGGCCAGCCCGCACTGGGCGAGACCGAAGGCGGCCGCGGCCAGGGTCGGCGGGTTCAGGTTCGACACCTCCGCCCCCGGAACACCGACCATGGACGCCGGGTACCCGCCCCACAGGACGAGCGCGGCGGTACCGGCCGCGCCGCCGCCCAGCAGCAGCGCGGCCGGGGTGCGCCGGGCGAACGCGCCCCGGGACCAGGCGGCGCCGAGGGTGTAGGGGACGAGCCAGCCGGCGGCCACGTTGACCCAGCCGACCCACTCGGGCCCGCCGAGCCCGAACCGCCACACGTCCACGCCCGCCACCACGGCAAGCGGCCCCAGCGGAGGGAGCCGGGCCACGAGCGGGGTGGCGGCCGTGAGCACGGCGAAGACGAGGAGGAACCACAGCGGGGAGAGGACGAGCCGGAGCAGCGCGTGGACGGTCTTCGGCTCCGCCCCGCCGAGCAGCATCCCGGCCGCGGCGACGGCCCACACGGCCAGCACCGCGGCGACCGGCCGGAACAGCCGGGACAGGCGCTGCCCGACCCACGCGCCGTACGACACCCCGCGCTCGCGCGCCGCCGCATGGCCGCGGGCCGCGACGTGCCCGCCGACCAGGAAGAACACGGCCAGCGTCTGGAACACCCAGGACATCGGCGCCAGCCAGGGCAGGTGGGACAGCGGGCTGGTGGTGCTCAGACCGCCGTCGGCGGTGGTGGTCAGGGCCGTGACCAGCCAGTGCCCCAGCACCACGCCGAGGATGGCGCAGGCGCGCAGCGCGTCCACGGTCCGGTCCCGGTCGACGGGCGTGGCCGCCTCCACGCGGTCGGCGAGGACGGACCAGCGGGCGCGGAGCTCACGCACGGGGGGCCTCCGGGGTGCCGAGGACGATGCGGGCCAGGCTGTCGAGGGACTCCGTACCGGGCTTGAGGTAGTCGCTGTGGCCGCCCGGCCCGGCGGCGAACGCCCGGGCGCCGAAGGCAGGAACGACGGGATCGGTGCCGAAGCCGACCGCGCCGACGCGGACGTGCGGGACCCGCCCGATCCAGTCGTCGCCGCCGCGGCCGGCCCAGACCCGGGCACCGGTGGGCAGTTCGGCGGCGGAGGCCGCGCCCGTGCCCGGGCTGCCGTACAGGACCAGGTCGCCGACCTTGGGCCCGGTGGCGGTACGGGCGCACACCACCGTGCCGTACGAGTGGCACAGGAGGGAGACCCGGGCCTCGGGAACGGAGAGCTGCTCCAAGCGGCGCAGGAACGGCGCCAGTTCGGCCGCGGCCTCCTGCGCCCGGTCGGCGGTGAGCACGGTCGCGCTGATGGTGCCGGGCGTGTCGTACCCGAGCCAGGCCACCACTGCGGAGCGGGCGTGCTCGGCCTTCAGGCGCTGCTGCAGGCTGACCGCCCCGGCCCTGAAGCGCTGGTAGGTGTCCAGGCTGGTGTCGGAGCCGGGCACGAGGACGGTGATCCGGTCGGCGGTCTCCAGATCGCCGAACACCTCGACGGCGCGCCCTCTGCCCCGGCCGTCGAAGGCGAGGAACTGCGCGGCCCCCTCCGCCTCCATGGCATGGAGCCGGTCGGCGCGGCCGGTGCGGGCGGCGTCCCGGGCCATGCGGGCCGCCTCGGCGACGTTGCCGAGGTTCGCGGCGTACACCTCCCGGGGCGCGGCCCCTTCGGCCGGTGAGGCCGGTATCGGCGCCGGCACGTCCGGGGAGGCGGCGGCGGACACGGGGACGGCCACGGCCGCGGCGATGAGGCCCGCCAGCAGGGTGCGGCGCAGACGGCCGCGCAGGCGGCCGGCAGTGCGGCGTCCTTCAGGGCCTTCTCCGGGGCGTCCTTCGAGGAGGGTCATGGCGGTCCCCTGCTCCTTCGCTGGCCGGCGCGCGGCCGCCCATCGGCCCCTCCGAGCGGCCTGCGGTCGGCCGGCTCTTCTGCGCTTCCTGGTCTCGAAGTTAGAAATCGAAGGGCCTGGCCGGCATCCCGCTGGGGAGCCGCCTTCGCGCATAGCTCTCAGGTATGACAGGGGCAACCTGAGAGCCAGGCAAGGAGGTTCGGGAAGGAGGGGCGGATCATCCCCGGGGATGCATCCCGAGGGTGGGGGTGCACGTCCTGCCACAGGTCGCGGACGTGCCGCCGATGATCAGGCGGCGGCCCGGAAGCAGCCGCTACGGTGGCGGACGTGATCGACGACGACTGGCGCCACGACCGCATCGGCAGCGCGCACCGCGGTGAGAACCCGACCGTGCTGCGCCGCCTCGACCAGGGCTTCGCCGTGATCGGGGACCGGCAGTTCCTTCCCGGATACTCGGTGCTGCTCACCGACGATCCGTCGGTGACCCGGCTCTCCGACCTGCCCCGGGCGCGCAGGACCGCGTACCTCCGCGACATGGAGCGGCTCGCCGAGGCCGTCGAACGGGCCTGCCGGCGGCTCGACCCGGCGTTCCGCCGGGTGAACATCGAGATCCTGGGCAACAAGGACCCCTACCTCCACGCCCATGTCTGGCCCCGCTACGACTGGGAGCCGGCCGACCTGGTCCAGCTGCCCGTCTGGCGGTACGAGGAGCAGTACTGGAGGGGCAGCGAGTACGAGCTCGGCCCCCGGCACGACGGGCTGCGCACGGCCATCGGCGACGAACTCGACCGGCTGGGCGGCGGCACGGCGGGCTGACCGCGCGCGGGCCGGGCGCAACCTGCCCCCGGTGGGCCGGGCCGGGGGCTACGGCGTGGTCGCGACCCGGATGCCGAAGCCGATCAGGACCACCCCGGTCACCCGGTCCAGGGCCCGGCGCACGCGCGGCCTGCCGAAGAACCGCCGGGCGCGCGAGAGGACGTACACGTACGTGCCCAGCCAGGTCACCGTCAGCAGGACGTGGACCAGCACCAGCAGGGCCATGCCCGCCGCCGGGCGCAGGCCGGACGGGGCGAGGGCGGGCAGCAGGCCGGTGTAGAACACGGCGATCTTGGGGTTGAGGGCGTTGCTGACGAGGCCGGTGCGCCAGGCGCCCGCGGCGGCGGACCGGCTGCCGGTGCCTTCGGGTGCGTCGGGGGCTTCGGAGGCGGGGTCCGCCGCCGCGCCCGGCCGGCGCAGGGACTGGACGCCCAGGAAGCAGAGGTAGGCGGCGCCCGCGAGCTTCACCACGAGGTACACCTCGGCCGAGGCGGCGAGCAGCGCGGCCAGGCCGGCCACGGTGAGCACGCCCCACAGGAGCAGGCCAGCGGTGATCCCGGCCACGGTGCGCAGGCCGTCGGCGCGGCCGCGGGCGACGGCGCGCCTGGTCACGATGGCCATGTCGGGGCCGGGGACGAGGGTCAGGAGTGCCAGGACGCCGGTCGCGGTGAGGAGTTGCGTGAGCACGCGGGTCAGTCTGCCACCAGTGGTTCGACGTAGTCCGCACGCCAGCGGGGGGCCGGGTCCTGGCCCGGGCTGGTCCAGTACTCGCGGGCGCCGACGATCTCGCCGTCGCGGACGGTCCAGAGGGAGACGGCCCGGTAGACGACGTGGTCCTGAGGTATCTCCACCTCGGTGACGACGTCGTCGCCGTCGGCGAAGATGCGGAGGATTTTGACGTGCCTCGTCTCGGAATAGGCGTCATCGCTGTTGACGGCGATGAAGTTGGCCCGGCCGACGATGCGTTCGCCACTGACCGGCCATTCAATGGCGGCGTCCTCCGCGAGGAGGAGGGACGCGCCCTGCCAGTCGTCTGCGGCGATGCACTCCCACAGGCGTGCCACTACCTTCAACGGGTCGAGGTCCATGGGCGGCAGTGTGCGCGGGGTCGGGGGCGGGCAACAAGCTTTGCCCGCAGGCTTATTGACTTCGACACGAAACGGGGGTGCGGGTGTGTGCGGCCCGGCCGGGGGTGGGTCGTGGGCCGCTGCGCGGGGCGTTCTCCCCGCCCCGCCCTTCCCCCGGGGCTCCATCCCGGACTCCGCGCCCCAAACGCCGGCGAGGCCGGGAAGGCCCCCGCGCCCTGCGCGCCGATGGGGCTGGGGAGGCCCCGTGGGGCCCATGGACCCTGTGGGGCCTACGGATCCCATGGACCCCATGGACCCCATGAACCCCATGGACCCCGTGGGCTACGCGTCAGCGGGGTTGGGGTGGTCGAGGGCGGGGAGGGCGTCCAGGGCTGCGGTGAGGCGGTCCAGGGCCGCGACCGTTTCCCGGAACGCGGCGTCGCCGAGACGGTCCGCCAGGGCCGCGGCCAGGGCGGCGTGGCCCGGGTTGATGCGGGCGATGGCGGCGCGGCCGGCCTCCGTCGGGCGGAGCAGTTTCGCGCGCCGGTGCGCCGGGTTCGGTACGTACTCCGCCAGGCCCTGGGCGGCCAGCAGGTCCGCGACGCGCTGGACGCTCTGCCGGGTGATGCCCATGGCGCGGGCGATGCCCGCCACCGGCAGCGGCTCCCGCAGGACCGCGCCCAGCACCTGCCACCGCGCCGCCGTCAGCCCGGCCGGCCGGGCCAACACCTCCGACAGCGCGAGGAAGCGCCCGTTCAGGCCGAAGACGCCCAGGGCGGTGCGGCTGAGCAGGTCCTGCCGGGCGCGCGGCGAGAGCGGTTCCGGCAGCTCGGGTGCCTGCGCCGGCTCAGGCATCGCCGCGCTCCGCCGCCGCCATGAGGACCGGGAAGGCGCTCTCGTCCGAGTCGTGGAACAGCCGGTACCACGCGTCCAGGACGTCCGGCTTGTACGCGCCGAGCAGGGCGAAGACCTCCCGGGCGAAGGCCACGGGCTCCGTCGGCCCGGCCGTGACCAGGATGCCGTCGGTCACCGCGTCGGCCTCCACGTACCGCTCGGCGCCCGCGTAGCCCGGCTGCTGCGCCAGATAGGCGGCGGCCGCGCTGGTGTGGGCCCGGTCGTCCAGCAGGCCCGCGCGGGCCAGGCCCGCCGTGGCGCCGCAGATCGCCGCGACCGGTACCCCGGCCGCCAGGAACTCCCGGGCCTTCGCCGCGAACGGCGCCAGCTCGTCGCCGGTGTCCCACAGGGAGGCGCCCGTCAGGATCAGCAGGGACGAGTCCTCGGGGGAGAGGTCCGCGAGGGCCATGTCGGGCTGGATGCGGACGCCGCCCATGGTGGTGACCGGCTGCTCCGCCGCGGGGCCGACCGTACGGACCCGGTGGCCGCGCTGGGTCAGGTGGGCGGTGGTGTGGCCGGTCTCCCAGTCCGCGTAGGTGTCGTAGACCGCCAGGTGGATCCGCTTCGGCGTCGTCGTCATGGGAGGTGCCTCCTTGCCGGAAGGGCGTGCCGTATGGCAGTAGGCTGTCAGGTAGACAGTGTGCTGTCAATGAGGGGAGTGCGCGACAGACTGCCGAGGGGTGGGGCCAGGGTCCATACAGTCCGCCGATGTCCCCTCCGACCTGCGCACTTCTAGCGTGGCAACATGACCCCTCACCTCCCCCTCGACGCGGACGGAGTCGCCGTCAAGGCCGCCGACCGCAAGCACGTCTTCCACTCCTGGTCCGCGCAGGAGCTCATCGACCCGCTCGCCGTCGCCGGGGCAGAGGGCTCGTACTTCTGGGACTACGACGGCCGGCGCTACCTCGACTTCTCCTCCCAGCTGGTGAACACCAACATCGGCCACCAGCACCCCAAGGTCGTCGCGGCCATCCAGGAGCAGGCCGGCCGCCTGTGCACCCTCGCCCCCGGCTTCGCCGTCGACGTCCGCTCCGAGGCGGCCCGCCTCATCGCCGAGCGCACCCCCGGCGACCTGGACAAGGTGTTCTTCACCAACGGCGGTGCCGAGGCCGTCGAGAACGCCGTGCGGATGGCCCGCCTGCACACCGGCCGCCACAAGGTGCTGTCGACCTACCGCTCGTACCACGGCGCCACCGCCGCCGCGATCAACCTCACCGGCGACCCGCGCCGCTGGCCCTCCGACACCGCCGCCGCCGGGGTCGTGCACTTCTGGGGACCGTTCCTCTACCGCTCCGCGTTCCACGCCGCCACCGAGGCCGAGGAGTGCGAGCGCGCCCTGCGCCACCTGGAGGACACCATCGCCTTCGAGGGGCCGGCCTCCATCGCCGCGATCATCCTCGAGACGGTCCCCGGCACCGCCGGGATCATGGTCCCGCCCGCCGGCTACCTTGCCGGCGTGCGCGAGCTCTGCGACCGCCACGGCATCGTCTTCGTCCTCGACGAGGTCATGGCCGGCTTCGGGCGCACCGGCACGTGGTTCGCCGCCGAGCACTGGGGCGTCACCCCCGACCTGCTCACCTTCGCCAAGGGCGTGAACAGCGGCTACGTCCCCCTCGGCGGCGTCGCGATCTCGGGGGCCATCGCCGAGACCTTCGCCCGGCGCCCGTACCCGGGCGGGCTGACGTACTCCGGCCACCCCCTGGCCTGCGCGGCAGCCGTCGCGACCATCGCCACCATGGAGGAGGAGGGCGTCGTCGAGCACGCCGCCCACCTCGGGCGGAACGTGATCGGCCCGGCGCTCGCCGAGATCGCCGAGCGGCACCCGTCGGTCGGGGAGGTCCGGGGCCTGGGCGCGTTCTGGGCCGTGGAACTCGTACGGGACCGGGACACCCGCGAGCCCCTCGTCCCGTACAACGCCGCCGGCGCGGACAACGCGCCGATGGCCGAGTTCGCGGCGGCCTGCAAGGCCTCGGGCCTGTGGCCGTTCGTCAACATGAACCGGGTGCACGTCGTCCCGCCGTGCACCGTTACGGAGGCGGAGGCCAAGGAGGGCCTGGCGCTCCTCGACGAGGCGCTGACCGTCGCGGACCGGCACACCACGGCCGGCTGAGGGGGCCCGGAGCCGCGACGATCTTGAATGCGTGATCTGTATGTACGTATAGATCCGTATAACGTCCGTGAATCGAACGGTTTCGGCCGCGTCGCCTGGCCTAAGGTGTCCGAAGTTCACCGAAGGAGACGGACCCTTATGCCAGGCGGCGCCGCTGTCACCCGCAACACACTTCGCCAGCAGATCGCGGACGCGCTGCGCGACGAGGTGCTGGCGGGACGCCTGCCTCCGGGCACCGAGTTCACCGTCAAGCAGATCGCCGAGCAGTACGGGGTCTCCGCGACCCCGGTCCGCGAGGCACTCGTCGACCTGTCCGCGCAGGGGCTGCTGGAATCGGTGCAGCACCGGGGCTTCCGCGTGCGTGTCTACACCCTGGACGACTTCCGGGGGATGATCGAGGCCCGTACGCTCATAGTCGACGGGATCTTCCGGCGGCTCGTGGAGCGTGGCACAGCGCCCGGCTCGGGCGAAATGCTGGTGTCGGTGCGCCGTCGGGCCGAGGAGGCGTGCCGGGCCGCACAGAGCGGCTCGCTCGAAGTGCTGATCGGCTACGACCTGCGCTTCTGGAGGGAGCTGAGCGGGCTGGTCGGCAACACGTATATCTCGGAATTCCTGCACCGCATCCGCGTGCAGTGCTGGGCCTTCGCCGTGCCGCACCTGAAGGCGGCACCGGACCTGCACGCCGGGCTGTGGTCGGGCCACAACGAGCTGGTCGACGCGGTGGCGCTGGCGGACGCCCACGAGGTGCGCCGCCTCGTGCACGCCTACAACCAGCACAGCCTGGACTGGGCCGCGACACTGAAGCCGGTCGCCCTGTGACGGGCCCGGGCGTGCACCAGAACACCGGCACCGGCAGCAGCACCGGCACCAGAGCCGGCACGGACGCGGAGGCGCCGCGCAGCGCGGCCGGATCCGTCGGCCTGTCCGTCGTCATCCCCGCCCGCGCCGACGGGCACCGCATCGGCGCGACGGTCGCCGCCGTGCGCGAGCACCTCGACGCCCGGGACGGCACCGGACCCGGCGACTGGGAGCTCGTCGTCGTGGACGACGGCTCCGCGGACGGCACCGAGGCCGCCACCGAGGCCGCGGCCGCCGGCGACCCCCGGATCCGGTTGATCCGGCTGGACGGGCCCCGCGGCAAGGGCGCGGCGCTGCGCGCCGGAGTGGCGGCCACCGCCGGGCGGCGGGTGCTGCTGACCGACGCCGGGCTGGACACCCCGCTGGACGAGCTGGACCGGCTGGAACGGCTCCTCGACACCGCAGCCGGAGCCGGATTCGAAGCCCGAGCCGGAATCGAAGCCGGAGCCGGAGCCGGATCTGAAGCCGAAGCCGAAGCCGGATCCGACGCGGGATCCGGCGCCGCCACCGACCGTCCGGGCTTCCCCGCCGCCGTCCTCGGCCGGACCGGGAGCCGCCTCGTGCGGGCGCTCGGCATCCCGGGGATCCCCGGGTTCCGTGCCGACACCTGCGGCTTCGCCCTCTTCGACGGGGACCGGGCGCGGGGGGGGGGGGCCCGCCCCCCCCCCCCCCCCGCCCCCCGCGCCCCCCACGCCGAGGTCACCCGCCTGCTGCGCCGCTGTGCCGGAGCCGGGGCCGTCGTCGAGGTGCCGGTGCGCCGCCGCGCCGCCGCGGAGCGGGCCGACCGGCCGGCGCCGGCCCGCCGTAGCGCCGCCGACCTGCGCCGGGCGTTCGGGGACCTGCTCCGGCTGAACGCCGGCGGCCTCACCGTCGCCGCCGTCTTCCTGGCGCTCTCCTTCTACGTCTTCCACGGCCTGTGGGCCGACCTCGACGGGCGCTACCTCAAGGACGCGCTCCAGGACCAGAACCAGTGGGAGTGGTTCGTCGGCGTCGCCACCGACAACATCGCCCACCTGCGCAACCCGCTCTTCACCACCGCCCAGGGCATGCCCGACGGGGTGAACCTGATGGCCAACGCGACGATGCTCGGCCTGACCGTGCCGCTCATCCCGGTCACCCTGCTGTTCGGCGAGACCGTCACGTTCGCCCTGGTCCTGACCCTGGGCATGGCGGCCAGTGCCTGGACCTGGTACTGGCTGATCCGGCGCCGCTGCACGCCGAACCGCTGGGCGGCGGCCGTCGGAGGAGCGCTCGCCGCGTTCGCGCCGCCGATGGTCTCGCACGCCAACGGCCACCCGAACTTCGTCGTGCTCTTCATGCTCCCGCTGATCGTCGACCGGTCGCTGCGCCTCGCCGAGGGGCGGAACGTGGTCCGCGACGGGGTGCTGCTCGGGCTGTTCGCGGCGTACCAGATCTTCCTCGGCGAGGAGCCGCTGCTCATCGCCGCGCTCGGCATGCTGGTCTACTGCCTCGCCTGGCTGGCCGTCGACCGCCGCCGCGCCCTCGCCGCCGCGCCGTCGCTCCTGCGGGGCCTGGGCATCGCGCTGGCCGTCTGCCTGCCGCTGCTGGCCTTCCCGCTGGCCTGGCAGTTCCTCGGCCCGCAGAGCTACCACTCGGTCCTGCACGGGGACGACGCCGGCAACAGCCCGCTCGCCCTGATCGAGTACGCCGCCCGCTCCCTGTTCGGCGACGCCGAGACGGCGGGCCGCCTCTCGATGAACACCACCGAGCAGAACGCCTTCTACGGCTGGCCGCTGCTGGCCCTCGGCACGGTCGTGTGCGTGTGGATGTGGCGTCGCCCCGCCGTCCGCGCGCTGGCCGTCACCGGAGCCGTGGCGCTGCTGCTGTCCCTCGGGCCGCGGGTGCCCGTACCGCGCGCCGACCTCGCGTTCCCCGGCCCCTGGGCGCTGCTCGGCAAGCTGCCGCTGTTCGAGTCGGTGATCGAGGGCCGGGTGGCGATGGTGTGCGCGCCGATCCTGGGCGTCCTGCTCGCCCTCGCGCTCGACCGGATCGCGCAGGTGCGCACCCGTGAGCTGCGCACCGCCGGCCTGGTGGCGGTCGCGGCGGCGCTGATCCCGGTCCTGCCGCTGCCGCTGGCCGTACGGGACCGCGCGCCGGTGCCCGCGTTCATCACCTCCGGCGCGTGGAAGGGCTACGTCAACGAGGGCGGGGTGCTCGTTCCGGTACCGCTGCCCGACCCGGGCCAGGCCGACGCCCTGCACTGGCAGGTCGAGGCGGACTTCGGTTTCCGCCTCGCCGGGGGCTACTTCAACGGCCCGTGGGGGCCCGAGCGGACGGGGATCTACGGGGCCGCCCCGCGCCACCTGTCGAACCTGCTGCGCGACGTCCGCTACGGGGCCGCGCCCCCCGAGGTGACGCCGCAGTGGCGGGAGCAGGCCCGGCAGGACCTGGAGTACTGGCAGGCGGGCGCGGTGGTGCTGCCGTTCCAGGACCGGTCGGACGAGCTGAAGGCCCTGGTCAGCGATCTGCTGGGGCAGCAGCCGGAGCAGGTGCTGGACGTGTGGGTGTGGCGGGTCGGCGCGCGGCCGGACACCGTTCCGGACGCGGTCCCGGGCGGGTCGCAGCCGTAGCCGTAGGGGCATGCGCGGGGCCCGGCCCGGGCCGGGTTCTGCGCAGGCCTTCGCGGAGGGTGTCCGGCGCATTACGCTGGCGGGATCGGCGGCAACGACTGATCGGAGCCCGAGTGGCCTGTGACCTGTGGCTGGTCCCCCTTGTCGACGTGCTGTGCCACAGCCCCGACAACCCCTTCGCGGAAGAGATCGCCTCGTACGACAGGGCGCTGGGCGAGGCCGGGCTGCCGTCCGTACCGGTCTTCGCGTACATGCCGGGCCTCAGCGGGGACGTCGCCCCGGTCGCCGGCTTCGACTACGACGCCCTGCACTTCCTGCGGCGGGCGTACCTGCTCCAGGTCCGCGGACTGCCCGTGACCCCGGTGGACGGGCTGGGCGGGGACTACGAGCAGCTGCTGGAGATGTTCGAGGCCACGGCCCAGCAGTCGCACCTGGTGTGGCACTACGACCACGCGGGGGCGTACGTCCCGGTGGACTTCGCGGCGCCGCTGGCCAACGAGGAGCTGCTGGCCGCGGGCGGGCCGCTGGGCTCGGCGCAGGGCCTGCTGCGGGAGCTGGCGGTGGTGGCTCCGGCGATCGGGATCGATCCGGCGAACCCGCCGGTGGCTCCGGCCCCACCGGGCCGGCCGACCGCACTGGAGGAGCCGGCGGGTCCGGTTCCGTACGACGACAGCCCGTTCGCCCGGGAGCGGCACGTGTGGCTGGGTCTGCACGCGGCCGCGACCCGCAGCCTCGGCCAGGGCTCGATGATCATCTTCAGCTGACCGGCGGATGCCGGAGGGCGGGCCCCCGCCTCTCAGCGGGGCTGCTCCGGGGGCCGCTGCCGCGGCATGTTGGGCCGGGTCCCCGGCGGCAGCGGGAACCGTGCCGGCGGGACCCCGGCCTCGGGGCGGGGAGCGGGGCCGCCCAGCGACTGGAGCACCAGCGGCGCGGGCCCCGAACCGAACTCCAGCATCCACTCGGCGGTCTCGGAGCGCACGAGCTCGGTCACGTCCTCCGAGAACCGCCGCAGCACCGTCAGGCAGCGCTCGGCGGCCTCGCTCGCCGTGCCCTCCGTGGGGCCCAGGACCTCCCGTACGTTCTCCGAGGCCCAGTCGAACTGGAGGGTCTGCAGCCGGCGCTGCACCGCCTGGGCCGTCGCGACGTCCCGCATCCAGCCCGAGGTCAGGCCGAAGAACCTGTCGCAGGCCACGCAGGCCGCGGCCAGCAACAGCGAAAGACAGCCGTACGTGGTGGCGCCGGGCACGGCCCCGGTCAGCTCCAGCAGCGGCATCGCAGCGCCCACGACCGCCCCCGAGGCGGCGCCCACCCGCAGGATCCGCGCGCCCCTGCGCTTCCATGCGCGGTCGGACATGTACCACTCCGCCGTGCGCAGCGCATCCGCCTCGACCCGCCGGTAGAGCTCGTCCAGCCGCTCGGCGGGCTCACCCCAGTCCCCGAGGGGGAACGGTCCGCCGGTCAGATCGCCCGCCGCCATGGGCCCGCCGCCCTCCTCCCGGGATCCCGGGGAGTCCCGGGGTTCCAGGGGATCCCGGGGTGGCCCCTCGGGCTGCATCTCCGGCTGGCTCACCCGGCACTCCCTCTGCCTGCGCTGACGTGTGGTGGTGCGCGTGTGCGCAATGATGCGCATGCTCTTCCTACCTTCGAATGACCGCCGATGGACGGAGAATCCCCGGATTTCCGCTCACAAGAAGGTCACCGGCAGCGGCGCGCACGCCCGGCCACTCACTCGAAAGAGTTGGTCCTCACGGCGTAGGGCGCTGCGCGCGGTGAGCACGTAGGCTCAGATTGACCAAGCGTTCCGACGGTACGGAGAGAGTGACCTGTGTTTCCCGGAGGCGGACAGCCCAACATGCAGCAGCTGCTCCAGCAGGCCCAGAAGATGCAGCAGGACCTCGCGGCGGCCCAGGAGGAACTGGCGCGCACCGAGGTGGAGGGTCAGGCGGGCGGTGGCCTCGTCAAGGCCACCGTCACCGGCTCCGGTGAGCTGCGCGCACTCGTGATCGACCCCAAGGCCGTGGATCCGGAGGACACCGAGACCCTGGCCGACCTGGTCGTCGCGGCCGTCCAGGCGGCCAACGAGAACGCCCAGGCGCTCCAGCAGCAGAAGCTGGGTCCCCTCGCCCAGGGCCTGGGCGGCGGCAGCGGCATCCCCGGCCTGCCGTTCTAGGCCCCGGCCACCGCCCGCGGCCCCGTCCGGGGCCACCGCCCGCGGCCCCACCCACGGCCCCGGCCCCCCATCCAGAGCAGTACAGAAAGAAGGCAGTCCGTTGTACGAAGGCGTGGTCCAGGACCTGATCGACGAGCTGGGCAGGCTGCCCGGTGTCGGGCCCAAGAGCGCGCAGCGGATCGCCTTCCACATCCTGCAGGCGGAGCCGGCCGACGTCCGGCGCCTCGCGCACGCGCTGCTGGAGGTCAAGGAGAAGGTCCGGTTCTGCTCCGTGTGCGGGAACGTGGCGCAGGCGGAGCAGTGCGGCATCTGCCGCGACCCGCGCCGCGACACCGCCGTGATCTGTGTGGTGGAGGAGCCGAAGGACGTGGTCGCCATCGAGCGGACCCGCGAGTTCCGGGGCAAGTACCACGTCCTGGGCGGCGCGATCAGCCCGATCGAGGGCGTCGGCCCGGACGACCTGCGCATCCGCGAGCTGCTGGCGCGGCTCGCGGACGGCGAGGTGACCGAGCTGATCCTGGCCACCGACCCGAACCTGGAGGGCGAGGCCACGGCCACGTACCTCGCGCGCATGATCAAGCCCATGGGCCTGAAGGTCACCCGCCTGGCCAGCGGGCTCCCCGTCGGGGGAGACCTGGAGTACGCGGACGAGGTCACGCTCGGGCGGGCCTTTGAAGGAAGGCGACTTCTCGATGTCTGACGCAACGCTGCACGCCCTGGCCCAGGATCCGGACGACTTCGCCGTCCAGATCGCGGACCAGATCGAGTCGTTCATCGTCGCGGTCACCGAGGTGGCCAAGGGCGAGGACCCGGACAGCGCGGTGCCCTTCCTCCTGCTGGAGTTCTCCCAGCTGCTGCTGGCGGGCGGCCGGCTCGGCGCGTACCAGGACGTCCTGCCCGACGAGCGCTACGAGCCCGACCTCGGCCCGGAGCCGGACGTGGACGAGCTGCGCGAGCGGTTCGCGTACCTGCTCGAACCGATCGACGTGTACTCCGAGGTCTTCGACCCGTACGAGCCGCGCAAGGCGCCGGTCGCCCACCGGATCTCGGACGACGTCGCCGACGTCGTCGCCGACCTGCGGCACGGCCTGGCGCACTACCGGGCCGGCCGGACGGCCGAGGCCCTGTGGTGGTGGCAGTTCTCCTACTTCTCCAACTGGGGCTCGACGGCCTCGGCGACGCTGCGCGCCCTCCAGTCGCTGGTCGCGCACGTACGCCTGGACCAGCCGCTGGAGGCCCTGGACGGGCTGGACACGGACGAGGACCTGGCCGAGGACGACCTCGCCGAACAGGCCGGCCGGGTGATGGCCGAGGAGCTCGGAGCGATCGGCCGCCGGCCGGACCCGCGGCCGGTCGGAGAACGGTAGCGAGCGCCCCTCGCAGCGACCGTACTGATCATGAGGTGGGCCAAATGTCTCATGATGCGGTACGCGTCGGCCGGATTGCGGTCGCTCGTTAGACTGGCCCGCGACCGCAGTACTGGGAAATGAGCGAGGAGCGCACGTGGGCCTTGTCGTGCAGAAGTACGGAGGCTCCTCCGTAGCCGATGCCGAGGGCATCAAGCGCGTCGCCAAGCGGATCGTGGACGCCAAGAAGAACGGCCACCAGGTGGTGGTCGTGGTCTCCGCGATGGGCGACACGACGGACGAGCTGATCGATCTCGCCGAGCAGGTGTCGCCGATGCCTGCCGGGCGTGAGTTCGACATGCTGCTGACGGCGGGAGAGCGGATCTCCATGGCCCTACTGGCCATGGCGATCAAAAACCTGGGCCACGAGGCCCAGTCGTTCACCGGCAGCCAGGCAGGCGTCATCACCGACTCGGTCCACAACAAAGCGCGCATCATCGATGTCACGCCGGGCCGCATCCGTACCGCGCTGAACGAGGGCAACATCGCCATCGTCGCCGGCTTTCAGGGCGTGTCCGCCGACAGCAAGGACATCACCACCCTGGGCCGCGGTGGCTCGGACACCACCGCCGTCGCGCTGGCCGCGGCGCTGGACGCCGAGGTCTGCGAGATCTACACCGACGTCGACGGCGTCTTCACGGCCGACCCGCGCGTGGTGAAGAAGGCCCGGAAGATCGACTGGATCTCCTCCGAGGACATGCTGGAGCTCGCCGCCTCCGGCTCCAAGGTGCTGCTGCACCGCTGCGTGGAGTACGCGCGCCGTTACAACATCCCGATCCACGTCCGCTCGTCCTTCTCCGGACTGCCGGGTACCTGGGTCAGCAACGAGAAGCCCGAGTCGCAAGGGGACCAGCAGGTGGAGCACGCCATCATCTCCGGAGTCGCCCACGACGTCTCCGAAGCCAAGATCACCGTCGTCGGGGTCCCGGACAAGCCGGGCGAGGCCGCGGCCATCTTCCGCGCCATCGCGGACGCCGAGATCAACATCGACATGATCGTCCAGAACGTGTCCGCCGCGTCGACCGGCCTGACGGACATCTCGTTCACCCTCCCCAAGACCGAGGGCCACAAGGCCATCGACGCCCTGGAGAAGGCGAAGGCGCAGATCGGCTTCGACTCCCTGCGCTACGACGACCAGATCGGCAAGATCTCCCTGGTCGGCGCGGGCATGAAGACCCACCCGGGCGTCACCGCCTCCTTCTTCCAGGCGCTGTCCGACGCGGGCGTCAACATCGAGCTGATCTCCACCTCCGAGATCCGCATCTCGGTGGTGACCCGCCAGGACGACGTCAACGCTGCCGTCGTCGCCGTCCACACGGCCTTCGGCCTCGACTCCGACAGCGACGAGGCCGTCGTCTACGGAGGCACCGGACGATGACCACCGCCCGGTCCTCCGGCCCGGCGCTCGCCGTGGTCGGGGCGACCGGGGCGGTCGGAACCGTCCTGCTCCAGATCCTGTCCCGGCGGGCGGACGTCTGGGGCGACATACGCCTGATCGCCTCCGCGCGCTCGGCCGGCCGCATGCTGGCCGTCCGCGCGGAGGAGACCGAGGTGCTCGCCCTCACCGAGGACGCCTTCGACGGCCTCGGCCACGGCGACATCGTGATCTTCCTGACCCCGGCCGAGGTCTCGGCCCACTGGGCGCCCGTCGCCACCGCGCGCGGCGCCGCAGTCGTCGACCGGTCCGCCGCTTTCCGCGAGGACCCCGAGGTGCCGCTCGTGGTGCCCGAGGTCAACGGCGCGGCCGTACGGCACCGGCCGCGCGGGATCGTGGCCGGCCCGGACTGCGTCACCGCCGCGCTGACCGCCGCCCTCGGCGCCCTGCACGCCGAGTACGGGCTGGTCGACCTGACCGTGTCCTCGTACCAGGCCGCGAGCGCCGCCGGACGGGCCGGCTCCGAGGCGCTGCGCCGCCAGCTGTCGCTGGTCGCCGGGACCCCGCTCGGCGAGATGACCGGGGACGTGCGGCGCGCGGTGGGCGAGGACACCGGCCCCTTCGCGGGCCCGCTCGCGCTGAACGTCGTCCCGTGGTCCGGACAGCTCGGCGAGGACGGCTGGTCCACCCACGAACTGGCCGTACGGGCCCAGACCCGCCGGGTGCTCGGGCTGGACGCCCTCCCGGTGTCGGTGACCTGCGTCCAGGTGCCCGTGTTGACCGGGCACTCGCTGAGCGTCCGGGCCCGGTTCGGCGCCCCCGTCGACGCCGGGCGGGCCCGCGAGGTCCTCCAGGCCGCACCGGGCGTGGTCGTCGTGGACGAACCGGCGGCGGGGGAGTTCCCGACTCCCGTGGACGCGGCGGGAACGGACCCGGCGTGGGTGGGGCGGCTGCGCGCCTCCCTCGACGACCCGCGCTCGCTGGAGTTCTTCGTGTGCGCCGACAACCTCCAGGGCGGCGCCGCCCTGAACGCCGCGCGGATCGCGGAACTGATCGCTGATGAATTCGCGTAATGCACTTTGTAGGATCAGGTGCTGATCCCTTGATCAAGGTGATGGCCTGACTGCCGCTGGACGGACGGGGGCAATCGGGAAGAACGAGTACGCATGAGGGCAATGAGGATGGTGCTGGCCGGTCCGCCTCGCGCGTACAACCCTGGTGGGGGGACGCGTGTCCAACTGGCGTGGCAGAGGCACTACTCGTACGCGACGGCGCACCGGTGCGCAGCACGATCGCTGGGCCGCCGCGCCGGCGCACCCAGACGACCGGCGGGCTCCCGGTGACCGTCCCGGTCCCGCCGACCGTGCCCCCGGCCCCGCCGCCCGGTTCCGCCCCGCCGACCCCGGGCGGACGCGTGCCCACGCCGCGCGGTAGCACCGGACCCGCCGACCCCGACGCGAACGACGCGAACGACCCGAACGACGCGAACGCAGGGACCGGCGGGCCCGGCGCGGAGAACGCTGCCACCGCACCGCCACCCGAGGTCGTGGCCGGCACCACGGTCGACCACCTCACCGCGACCTACCGGGCCCACTACCGTTCGCTGCTGGGCCTGGCCGCGCTGCTCCTCGACGACACCGCCTCCTGCGAGGACGTCGTCCAGGAGGCGTTCATCCGCGTCCACTCGGCCCGCAGCCGGGTCCGGGACCGCGACAAGACGCTGGCGTACCTGCGGCAGACCGTGGTCAACCTCTCCCGCTCCGCGCTGCGCCGCCGCATCCTCGGCCTGAAGCTGCTGTCGAAGCCGATGCCGGACATGGCCAGCGCCGAGGAGGGCGCGTACGACCAGCTGGAACGGGACGACCTCATCAAGGCGATGCGCGGACTGCAGCGGCGTCAGCGGGAGGTGCTGGTGCTGCGGTACTTCGCGGACATGACCGAGGCCCAGGTCGCCGAGACCCTCGGCGTCTCGCTCGGCTCGGTGAAGGCGTACGGATCGCGGGGCATTGCCGCGCTGCGGGTGGCGATGGAGGCTCAGCAGTCATGATGGACGACCACACGCGACCGGACGGCGCCGGCGACGAGCAGGAGCTGCGCACCCTGCTGCACGCCGCCGTCGCCGGCCTGGAGCCCTCCGCCGGCTCCCTGGACCGGCTGCGGTCCGCCGTCCCCGCCCGCCGGGCCCGCAAGCGCCGGGCGCTCGTCGGCGCCGCCGCGGCCGCACTGCTGGCCGGCACCGCCCTGCCCACCGCCCTGCACCTGGGCATCACGGGCGGCGACGGCAGCGTCAGCGACCACTCGGCCATGGCCGGACACGGCGAGGAAGCCGCCACCGGAGCGGGCGCGGGCGGCCACGGCCACGTCCACAACGGAACGGGCCACCCGCCCAAGCAGTCCAAGGGCACCGATACGGGGCCAGGAGGCCACGGCGGCACCGCCGCCGGCTCGGACCCCACCGCCGCGGGCTCCCCGACCGGCGGCGGTACGGCCGGCCCGTCCGCGGCCGGCGGCCCGGGCGGCGCGACCAGGGCCACCGGTGGCCCGATGCCGCCCGTCGCGTCCCCCGCGGCGCCCGGATGCAGCGCGGACCAGCTCGGGGTGCAGGCCAGTGCCCGCGCCCCGGAGGCCGACGGGAAGGTGTACGGCAGCTTCACGGTCACCAACGTCTCGGCCCGCGGCTGCAGCGTCGCCGGCCCGGACACCGTGACCGCCGCCTCGGTGAGCTCCTCCCCGTCCGGCGGGGCCCCGGGGGTCACCGTCGTCGGCCACACCGCGGGGGACGCGGCGCCGGGGCTGCCCGACCCGTCGGTGGAGGCGCCGTCGCTCGTGCTCCAGCCGTACGCGGCCTACGAGGTCCGCTTCGCCTGGGTGCCCTCGGGGATGTCCTGCCCGGCGGCCACCCCCGACCCGGCGGCCAAGTCCCCGGCGGGCGGCGCGCCGCAGGAGCAGCTCCCGGGCGACGGTACGGCCGCGGTGGACCCGGAGGCGGGGCGGACCGGCAGCCCGGCCGCGGAGTCCACCGGCGTGGCCGTGTCCCACACCCCGGCCACGGCGGTGCCGGGCGCACCGGCCCCGACCACCCGGGCGACGATCCCGGCGGCCTGCGGGGGCACGCTCTACCGGACGGGCGTCATTCCGTTGGACGCGGCGCAGAAGCCCTGACCGGCTCCTGCGGCTCCGCCCCCGGCCCCGCGGCCGTCGCGGGCAGCAGCCCCGACTCGGCGTCGCGCAGGGTCTCCACCTCGCGGCGGTACAGCCGGAACCACATGAACAGAACGAAAGCGGCGAAGACGAACCACTCGCCGGTGTAGCCCAGGTTCTGGAAGGCCTTCAGGTCCAGCCCGGTGTTCGTCGGCGCCTTCGCGGGCACCGGAGTGAGCCCGTCCGCCGGGGTCTGCACCGTCAGCCAGGCGTCGTACAGCCCGTACGGCACCAGGTTGACCAGCGAGGCTGCCCCGATCACCCCGAGCTGCCCGGCCGGCAGCCCGCCCTGGGAGTGCACGCCCTTGCTGCTGGAGGTCTCCGAGGCCTGCAGGGCCCCCGTCACCTCGACCCGCCCGCCCGGCGCGGCAGGCGCCCGGCCGGGGTCCGCCGTTCCCGGCAGCCAGCCCCGCACCACCGGGACGGCCTTGCCCGAGTCGGTCTTCAGCAGCGTCAGGACGTAGAAGCCGTTCTTCCCGTCGAGCCGCCGCTCCGGGACCAGCAGCTGGTCGGCGTACTGCCCGGAGACGGAGGCGAGCCGGCCGGAGGTCTTCTTGTCCACCGGCAGCAGCGAGTCCAGCGGCGCGGCCGCCTCCTCGGCGGGGCGCGCCCCGGTCGCCTCCCGGTGGGTGTCGACGCGGTCCTCGAACCGGCCGAGCTGCCAGGTCCCCATCAACAGGCAGACGGGAACGGCCAGCGCGACGAAGACGTTGATCCCCCACCAGCGCGGGGTCAGGAGAAACCGGTGCACCCCACCACCGTACGGGGGGTGCACCGCGATCACGCTGGCGGGGGTTCGCCACCCGCGCCGCCCGTCCCCCGGTTCAGCGGGGCAGGTGCTTCAGCGCGAAGTCGATCTCCATCCTGACCTGCTTGATCCGCTCCTCCACCACCAGCGAGCCGTGCCCGGCGTCGTAGCGGTACACCTCGTGCACCGCGCCGCGCGCCGCCAGCCGGTCGACGTAGTTGTCGATCTGCCGGATCGGGCAGCGCGGGTCGTTCACGCCCGCCGCGATGTGCACCGGCGCCCGCACCGCGTCCACGTACGTGAGCGGGGAGGACGCCGCGAAGCGCTCCGGAACCTCCTCCGGCGTGCCGCCGAACAGGGTGCGGTCCAGGGACTTCAGTGCCTCCATCTCGTCGTGGTACGCCGTCACGTAGTCCGCGACCGGTACGGCGGCCAGCCCCACCGCCCAGGCCTCCGGCTGCATGCCCAGGCCCAGCAGCGTCAGGTAGCCGCCCCAGGAGCCGCCCGAGAGCACCAGCCGGGCCGGGTCGGCCAGGCCCGAGGCCACCGCCCACTCGCGGACCGCGGTGATGTCCTCCAGCTCGATCAGCCCGACCCGGTGCTTGAGGGCGTCGGTCCACTCGCGGCCGTACCCCGTCGAGCCCCGGTAGTTGACCCGGACCACCGCGAAGCCGTGGTCCAGCCAGGCCGCCGGGGCGGCGGCGAAGGCGTCGCAGTCGTGCCAGGTCGGACCGCCGTGCACCTCGAACACGGTGGGGAAGGGCCCCTCGCCGTGGCCGACGGGCCGCTGCGCGAGCGCGTGGATCCGCCCGCCCGGGCCCTCGACCCATACGTCCTCCACCGGGAGCGAGCCGGGCGGCCGGAAGCCCGGCGGCTCCAGCACCACCCCGCCCGCCGTCGAGCGGATCGCCGAGGGCTCGGCCGCCGAGGACCACTGGTACTCGACCGTTCCGTCCGGCCGCGCCGTCGCACCTGAGACCGTGCCGGGCGGGGTCTCCACCCGGGTCAGCTCCCGCGCCGCCAGGTCGTAGCGCCACAGCTCGCTGCGCGCCTCGAAGGCGTGCTCGACGAGCAGGGCCGAGCCGTCCGGGTACCACTCGGCGCTCACGTCGCCCGGCAGGTCCAGCGCCAGGTCCTGCTCGGCGCCGGTGGCCACGTCCCACACCATCGGCTCCCAGCGGCCGCGCCGCTGGTGGCCGACGAGCAGCCGGGTGTCGCCGGCGACCGGGGCGAAGCCGAGGACCTCCAGGCCCAGCTCGACGGTGCCGCCCCGGGAGTCGTCCAGCTCCGCGACCGTGGCGCCGTCGAGGGCGACCACGCGCAGGGAGGAGTGCATGGCGTCGCCGTGCTCGGTGTGCTCGATCGCGATCAGCGTGCCGTCCCGCGACAGGTCGCCGACCCCCGCCGACTCGTGGTGCCGGTAGATCTCCACCGGCTCCGCGCCGCCCGGCCGCACCACGTGGACGGTCGAGCCCTCCTCGTCGGTGGACCGGCCCACGACCGCGGTCCCGTCGCGGCCGATGGCGAGACCGGCCGGGTACGAGGGCTTCAGGCCGGGGGTGGCCGGCTCGTCGGGGCCGCCCGCGAAGGGCTGGCGCACCCAGGTGCCGAACTCGTCGCCATCGGTGTCGGAGAACCACCAGATCCACTCCCCGTCGGGGGAGAGGGTGCCGTCGGTGGTGCCGTTGGGCCGGTCCGTGGCCTGCCGCTGGGTGCCGGTGGCCCGGTCCCAGGCGTACAGCTCGTAGGTCCCCGTCGCGTTGGAGACGAACAGCGAGCGGTGCGGGGCGTCCTCGGCCCATTCCGGCAGCGCGACGCGCGGCGCCCGGAAGCGCTTCTCCCAGTCGGGCATGCCCGTGGCCGTGTTGTCAGTCATACCCCCTATGTAACCCGATCGGGTGCGGCGGCCAGGGGGTCCGGCGGCCGCCGCTGCGGATGCCGCCCGCCCGGAACGGGAGGACAGTGGAGGTCATACGCCCCCGCGAAGCCGGAGGAGGAACTGGTCATGACCAAGAAGGCGCGTGCCGGTACGGCACAGGCCGCGGAGCGCGAGCACGAGCGGGCGAAGAACACGGCTGCCGAGGCCCGCGCCAAGTCCGCGGCCCGCGAAGCGCAGACCCTCTCGGCGAAGACGAGGGGCATGCAGCAGAAGGCCCAGGCCAAGCGCGGCTGACGGGCCGACGGGCCGACGGGCCACGGGGCTGACGGGCCGACGGGCCACGGGGCCGACGGGGTGACCGGCTGCCGGGCCGACCGGCTGCCGGGCGGCCCGTCCGGCCCCACGTCCGACGACGTCACCGCCGAGGACCAGGTCGTGCGCACGCCCGGCTGCGCGGCGGGCCGGCGCGGGCCGGACCCCGCCGGTAGCCTCTCGCCATGTCGTGGGACGAGGGCGGAACACCGCATCCCCTCGCGCTGCGCCGCAGCGGCCGCAGCGAGCAGGAGCCGGACCGGCTTCCGGAGGTCCGGGAGCTGGAGGCGCTGGGCTGGGAGCCCGCGCCCGAGGGGGCGGCCTGGGTGTTCCTGCCGTACGTCTGGCCCCCGCATGCCCGCGCCTGGATCCCCGACCGGTCCACCCACTGGGCGGTGGACACCGTCCTCGACGGGCACGGGCACGTCACCGACGTGCACGCCGTCCCGCTGCAGGAGCCGGACCTGCACGTCCTCGACCGCGAGACCGACGTGGCCGTCGCCGCCCTCGGGCTGCCGCCCCGGCCGCCCGGCCGGCTGTGGCTGCTGCGCCCGGTCGGCCCCTTCGCCACGGTCGGCGCGGTCCTGGAGCACCTCGGGTCGTCGGCCGCCGGGCGCGGGGTGGAGGTCGCCGCCTCGGCGGCCTTCATGGAGCTGGCCCGGGCCGAACTGGCGGCGCTGGCGGCGCAGGAGTAGCCCCCGGCCCTCCGCACCCCCGGGTCGGCGAGGCGGTCGGGGCCGGGCGGGGGGAACGCGTTCTGCTGCGCCGCGGGCCGACCGGTGGCGGGATCCCGTACGCCCCCGCGGCCCCGCCGGTCCCCTGCGGGCGCTGCCCGCGCGGCAGCCCCGGGGCGCGCCCAGGGACCCGTGTCCGCGGTGGGACTCCTCCTGGAGCACGGCATTCCCGGCAGGTTCGGCCCCGCTGCGGTGTTCGCCGTGGGATGTGTCGGATTCCCGTATTTCTCCCGGACCGGCACCGAATCCCGCGTTCTGTAAAGTCCAAATTCCGCCATCGGCTGTCTTGAGAAGTCGGTGAGATGTCGTCAATACTGCTGGCCTGCAAGAAAGTTCAAGGGTCATGTACTGTGACTGACGTCGCATCAACCGGACTGCCGCGGCGTTATCGATCATTGCTAGAGTCCGAAACCGGACAGCCGATATTTTCGGTGTGCCGGAATTGGGCCGCGGAATCGGCGATCGCCATTCCGGGGCTTGCCGACCGCTCGGACGCCGTGGCGGCGCCCGGTGCGGAACCATGCCCGTCGACTCCGAAGACCTCGGACAGAGCGGGCCGATACGGGGAAGGGCCGTGCCTCATGACGTATGACACCTCCGGGGTAATCGCCGAGCTCAAGAGCCGCAACCTGCTCCCGGCCGCGTACGAGACCGTGTTCGCCAGCGGCTCCCTGATCAGAGGCTGGGGCAACCCGACCAGCGACCTCGACGTCCACGTGGTCACCCGGGACGTCTGGGCCAGCACGATCGACGAGACCAACCACGTGGCCCTGGAGCCCAACACGCTCCAGTACGAGGGCACCTTCGTCGACGGCCGCCGGTGGGACGTCGAGTACTGGACCTCCTCCCAGCTGGAGCAGGTCCTGGAGAAGGTCTCCCGCGAGCAGTTCGCCGACGAGCAGGGCACCTGGCGCACCCTCAGCTACCACGAGATCGCCATGCTGGAGCGGCTGCCCTACGCGGCCGCCGCCGACGACGGCGCGTGGCTGGAGCGGACCCGCGAGCGGCTCGCCGCATCCGCCCACCGGTCCGTGCTGATCGTCAACTCGCTGAAGCAGGCGGACAGCTACACCGAGGACACGGCCGGCCAGATCGCCCGCGGAGACCTGCACAGCGCCGTCATCGCCGCCCGCAACGCCTTCAACCACGCGGTCGACGCGCTCGCGGCGAGCCAGGGCCAGTTCGGCAGCCTGTGGCCCAAGTGGCGGGCCCGGCGCATGGAGATCCTCGACCCGGAGCTGCTGCCGTTCGAGGCGTACTGGGCCATCGAGACCATGCGCTCCTTCGACCCGGACGACCCGCAGAAGTGGATCGAGGAGACCATCGCCGTCTGCCAGCGGATCTCCATGGAGGTGTCGGTCTGATGCCGCTCGACGACAGCACCACGGTCGGCCCGGACTCGGTCGCCTCCCTCCCGCTCAACGTGAAGATGCGCAACCACCGCGGCGTCATGGTCGTCGGCGGGTACGAGCACTTCTTCGAGCTGACCGGCCCCGCCGTCTCGATCTGGCGGGGGATCGACGGGAAGCGGACGGTCCGCGACATCGCCGCACTGATCGCCGAGGAATACGACATCGATCAGGAATCCGTCGTCGCGGACATCGTGGAGCTCTTCACGGAACTCGCGCGACACGATGTCGTGAAAATCGCCTGAGGCGTATTCCGGGCACCGGGCCGAACGGGGGTGAACCCCCTTGCTTATTTGCCCGTGGATTTGGAACATCGGGGGCACCGCATGCTGGACGATCTCCAGTTCGATGTATTTGGTCCGCTGACCGTACGGCGGGCCGGAAAGTTATTAGAGATTCCGCAGGCGAAACACCGGGTCGTGCTGGCCTCCCTGCTGCTGCGGGCGGGCCGCACGCTCACGGCCGAGGAGCTCATCCAGCAGCTCTGGGGCGGCGAGCCCCCGCTGACCGCGCGCAAGACCCTCCAGGGCTACGTCGCCCGCCTGCGCAAAGTCCTGGGCGCGGACGTCGTCGTCAGCCGCGCCTCGGGCTACGCCATCGAGGCCGGGGGCGGGCGGCTGGACCTCGACCGCTTCAACACCCTGCTGAAGAAGGCCGAGGAGTGCACCGAACCCGCCGGGCGGGCACGGCTGTTCCGCGAGGCCATGGAACAGACCAAGGGAACCCCGCTCGTCGACATCCCCTCGGAATACCTCCAGCAGGGCGACGGGGCCGCCCTTCTTGAACGCTGGCTGAACGCGACGGAAAACTGGGCCGACGCGGAAATGGCAGTCGGCAGGTACGCGGAAGTACTGCCCCGGCTCCGGGCCCTGGTATCCGAACACCCTTTCAGGGAAAGCGCATGGGGCCGGCTCATGACGGCCCTGTACAAGGCGGGCCGTCAGGGCGAGGCCCTCAGCACCTACCAGGAGGCCCGCCGGCTGCTCTCCCGGGAACTCGGCGTCGAACCGGGCGAAGAGCTCCGCGAGACGCACCGGCGGATCCTCGCCGGACCGCCGGAACCGGATCCCGCGGCACCGGCCTTCGGCGCCGGCGCCGGCGCCCCGAGCCCGGCCTCCCCGTACACCCTGCCCCCGCGCCTCGCGGAGTTCGCCCGGCCCGCCGTCGAGGCGGAGCTGGGCCGGTGGCTGCGGGCGGTCTCCCGGGACGGCGGCGAGCGCACCGGGCCGCAGACCCTCAACCTGTACGGGGCCGCCGGCGTCGGCAAGACCACCATGGCGGTCCGCCTCGCCCACGCCGTCAGCCCCGTCTTCCCCGACGGACAGCTGTACGCGGAGCTCCAGAGCGAAGGCCGCCTCCGCGAGCCGGCCGAGGTGCTCGGCGAGCTCCTGCGCGCCCTCGGCGTCGCGCCCACGGCCCTGCCCGGGGAACTCGCCGAACGGGTGGCCCTGTACCGGGGGCTGCTCTCCCACCGGCGGGTGCTGATCGTGCTGGACGGCGCCCCCGACGAGGCCCGGGTACGGCCCCTGCTGCCGGCCTCGCCGACCTGCGCGGCCGTGGTGACCAGCCTGGAGATGCTGTCGACCCTCGGCGGCACCCGGCACGTCCGCCTCGGCCTGCTCTCGGAGGGGGAGTCCCTCGGCATCCTGGGCCGGATGATCGGCCCCGAGCGGCTGGCCGCCGAGGACGGCGCGGCTCGGGACCTGGTGCGGTACTGCGGCCGGCTCCCGCTGGCCGTCCGGATCGTCGGCGCGCGGCTGCTGGAGCGCCCGCACTGGAGCCTGGAGCAGCTCGCCCGCCGCATGGAGTCGGACCGCCGCCGGCTCGACGAGCTGGTGGTCGGCGACCTCAGCGTCCGTGACAGCCTGGACGTCGGCTACGCCGCCCTGGCCGCCCCTGAGCAGCGGGCCTTCCGCCTGCTCAGCCTGCTGGAGATGGCCTCGGTGTCGGTGCGGGTCGCGGCGGCCGCCCTCGGGCTGCCCGACGACCGGACCGAGGAGATCCTCGAACGGCTGGCCGCCCAACACCTGCTGGACGCCGACTTCGTCAAGGGCAGCGGGGTGCACTTCTCCTACCACGGGCTGGTCCGGCTCTACGCGCGGGAACTCACCTTCAACGTGGACTCCGTACAGAGCCGGCACGGCGCGGTGCAGGACGCCCTGGCCGCCTGGTACGCGCGCCCGGCCGGGGCCCTCGTCCCGCTGCGCGCCACCCCGCCCGCGCCCGGCCCGGCCGTCCGCGCCGCCGCGGCGCTCCCACCCGAGCTCGGCTTCACCGCCTGAGCCGTCCGCCCCGTCCGCCCCGTCCGCTCCGTCTCATCCAGCTCCTTCCCCCCACACCCGCCCCCGCCGCACCGCCCGAGGCGCATCCGCCCCTGGCCGCGGCCACGGGGAGAACCGAGGAGAACGACCGTGATCGAACGCTATTCCCGGCCCGAGATGGCCGCCCTGTGGACCGAGGAGAACAAGTACGCCACCTGGGCGCGCGTCGAGGTGCTGGCGACGACCGCCCAGGTCGAGCTGGGCGTCGTGGACGAGGCCTGCCTGGAGGACGTCCGACGCGCCCCCGTCCCCGCGGTCGAGCGGATCAGGGAGCTGGAACGCACCCGCGACCACGAGATCCTCGCGTTCCTCGCCGCCTACACCGAGACGATGCCGTCGGAGTCCGCCCGCTGGGTGCACCACGGCATGACGAGCTACGACCTCGTCGACACCTCCCTCGGCCACCTCCTCGCCCGCTCCTGCGACCTCGTCCTGGACGCCGCCCGCGCCTTCGCGCAGGTCCTCGTGGAACGCGCCCTCGACCACTGGGACACCGTCTGCATCGCCCGGACCCACGGCATCCACGCCGAGCCCACCACCTTCGGCCAGAAGCTCGCCGTGCACGCCTTCGCCCTGCACCGCAGCATCGCCCGGCTGACCGCCGCCCGGGCCGCCGTGGCCGTGGGCACCATCTCCGGGCCCGTCGGCACGTACGCGCACATCTCGCCCTACGTGGAGGAGCGGGTCTGCGCCCAACTCGGCCTCGGGGTCGAGCCGGTGCCCACCCAGGTCGTGGCCCGCGACCGGCACGCCGAGCTGCTGTCCGCGCTCGCCGTGACCGGGGCCGTCGTCGAGCAGTTCGCCCTGGAGATGCGGATGCTCCAGCGCACCGAGGTCGGCGAGGTCGACGAACCGCGGACCAGCGCCTACCAGGGGTCGAGCGCCATGCCGCACAAGCGCAACCCGACGACGAGCGAACGGCTGTGCGGCCTCGCCCGGATCCTGCGGGCCAACGCCGGGGCGGCCTGCGAGAACGTGGCCCTGTGGCACGAGCGGGACCTCGCCCACTCCTCCGTGGAGCGGGTCATCCTCCCCGACAGCCTGACCGCGGCCCACTACCAGCTGGTGTCGGCGGCCGAACTGCTGCGCGGGCTGCGGGTGTTCCCCGAGCGGATGGCCCGCAACATCGACGCCACCCGGGGCCTGGTCTACAGCTCCGAGGTGTTCTTGGACCTGGTCGCCCGGGGCCGGGACCGCGAGGAGGCCTACCGGCTCGTCCAGGCCGCCGCCACCGAGGCGTGGGAGCAGGAGTCGGCCCTGGCCGACCGGCTCGCCGCCCGCGGCATCGAGGTCACCGGCGAGCAGTTCGACCCGCGGCGCTTCCTCGGAAACCGCGACCACCTGAAGTCCCGACTGAACGATCTGAGCAAGGAGCTGCAGAGCCATGTGGAAGTGTGAGCCCGTCGTCGGTGCCAGCCTCGACGTCGCCGAGGTCATCGCCCTCTACCGCGCGTCCACCCTGGGCGAGCGGCGCCCCGTCGAGGACGTGGAGCGCTTCACCCGCATGCTCGCGGGCGCCAACCTCGTGATCACCGCCCGCCTCGACGGCCGCCTGATCGGCATCGCCCGCTCGGTCACCGACGGCTCGTACGTCACCTACCTGAGCGACATCGCCGTGGACGCCGCGTTCCAGCGGCAGGGCGTCGGCCGCGACCTGGTCCGCGCCACCCGCGAGGCCGCACCGCAGGCCAAGCTCGTGCTGCTGTCGGCCCCCGCCGCCGTCGACTACTACCCGCACATCGGGTTCACCCGCCACGAGTCCGCCTGGACCCTCGATGCGCTCGGCTGAGGCCGGGCCCTGCGGGACCGGACGCCCCTCCCCGGTCCCGAACCGCCGTCGAATCACGTTCCGTAGGTGACGACCATGCAACTGAAGACGCCCGGATTCGATGCCCAGGTCACGGCGGCCGCCGCCCGGGCCCGCGGCTGCGCGCTGGCCGCCGACGCCATCCGCATAGCGGCCACCCTGGACGGGATGGTCCCCGAGCAGGTCGGCCGCGCGGCCATGGGGCTCGGCGAGCAGGTGTACACCGAGCTCGCCGAGTCGCAGGCCGCCGGCTTCGTCCCGTCCGCCGATCCCTCCGCCGACGCGAACGGCGCCGCCGGGGACGGGGCCGGGGACCTGCTGATGCTGACCGAGACCGGCCGGCTGCGCGTCGTCCCGGCCGGCACCCGGCCGGCCGGCGACGAGGAGGCCGAGGCCCTCGGCACCCTCAAGTGGCAGTCCCGACCCCAGTCCCTGGGCCGGCTCTTCGCCCTGGCCCGGGACGTCGAACGGCTCCAGTTCGAGGAGGTCCACCGCTGGCTCGCCCAGCAGAGCCCCGAGGCCGTCCACCGGCGCATCGACGCCACCGGCCACGCCCTCGTCCACATGGCCCCCGTACTGCTGTACGTCGGCGACCGCCGCTACAGCAACCTCGGCCGGTTCAGCAACCTGCCCGGGCGCTCCATGGCCCCCGGCGCCGAAGGCTCCGTCCTGACCCGGCTGCGGCGGACGCCCGTCGCGCAGTGGTCCCCCGAGGACGCCGTCTTCGTCGTGTGCCTGCACGCCCTCATCAGCTCCGGATCCCCGGTCCGGGCCGAGGAGTTCAACGGCGTGCAGCTCGCCCCGGACCTGCTCGCCGGCTTCCTGCGCGAGCGCATCGGGGCCTACGGCGCCGAGGTCCCCGACGTGGCCGGCGAACCGACCGGAGCCGCGCTCGACGGGCTCGCCGCCGCGTGCGCCGCCGCCCGGGCCCGGCTGCTCGGCCGGGGGGCCGTCTTATACCGGGAGATCAACGGCGCATCCCTGCACAAGCGGGAGCGGATCATGCCCGAGCCGCCGTCCTGGGACGAGCTCCCCGGCCCGGTCGCCGGCCTGCTCGCGGCGGCCGCCGGCCGGCCGCTGCCCTCCCACGCCCCGCCCGCGGCGGCCGCGGCCTACGCGGCGGAGGTCGTCGGACAGGTGGTGCGGCAGGCCGCGCCGGCCGGGTTCACCAGCCCGTACGAGGGCTTCCTGCACCGCTTCTTCGCGACGGTGGCCGACGCCCTCGACTGCGACGTGGCCATGGGCCGCGGCCCCAAGAGCGTGACCGCGCTGCACAGCACCGTCCCCGCCGAGGAGCGGGTCGCCCTGGCCACCCGCGACTTCTACTGCTGCGTGGCGCCGGGCCGCGCCTTCGCCGACCGGTTCGCACACGACCGGGCCGCCCTCGCCAAGACCCTCTCCGCGTACAGCGCGCGGATGCGCTACAACACGTGGCACTACCTGCCGCACACCATGTCCTGGACCGGGCAGACCCCGCAGCGCGACGACTGGTTCTTCGCGCCGATGACGGCCGACATCACCGACTGGTCCGACCAGCACCACACCGGGCACGTCGCCTTCGGCGTCCGGCACGCCCTGCGCGTGCCGCTCGGCATCGTGCTGGAGGGGGCGTACCGGCCCGGCCTCTACGACCTGCGGCTGCTGCGCACCTCCGGGGACCGGTTCGGGCTGCCGGACCTGCGGGCCGCCATGATCACGGGCCGCATGCAGGCGCTGCTCCACCAGGCGGCCGCGGACCGCGGCCTGGAGGTCACCGACTTCGACAACGGCTGGTTCCGGGACTTCCATGGCGCCTGACCCACGGTTCGCCGACATCCGCACCCTCCGCGCCCGGTACGCGGACGGCAGCCTGCTCCCCTCGGAGCACCTGGCCGCCACCTTCGCGCTGCTGGAGCAGTGGGAGCCGTACCTCGGGGCGTTCCTCACCGTCGCCCGGGAGCGGGCGACGGCCGAGGCCGCCGGCGCCGACCGGCTCCTGCACCGGCACGGGACGGCCGCCTGGCGGGGCCGGCCGCTGCTGGGCATGCCGGTCTCGGTCAAGGACCTCACGGCGACGGCGGGCCTGCGCACCACCCGCGGCTCCCTGCTGCACGCGGACACCGTCCCCGACCGGGACGCCCCGGCCGTGGCGCGGCTGCGGGCCGCCGGGGCGGTGGTCATCGGCAAGACCAACACCAGCGAGGGCGGCTGGAGCGCCGCCTCCGCGAACCGGCTCCAGGGCCCCACCCGCAACCCCTGGGACCCCACCCGCACCCCCGGCGGCTCCAGCGCCGGCGCGGCCGCCTCGGTGGCCGTGGGGGTGGGCGTCGGCGCCACCGGCACCGACGGCGCCGGGTCGATCCGCATCCCCGCCGCGTTCTGCGGGGTCGTCGGCTTCAAGCCCTCGCTGGGCCGGATCCCGTACGTGCCGCACAGCCCCGAGGAACTCTCCCACCTGGGCCCGCTCACCCGGACGGTCGGGGACGCCGCGCTGCTCACGCACGTGATGTCCGGCCCCGACGTGCGCGACCCGCTGTCCTGCGGGCTGCCCGCCGGCCTCGCGGGCGGCCCCGACGGCGACCCGGCCGGCGACCTGGAGGCCGCGGCCGGGCGGCTCCGGGGGCTGCGGATCGGCTGGACCGCCTCGCTCGGCGCGCCCGCCCCGTGGCCCGGCACCGCCGCCGTCGCCCGCCGGGCCGTGGAGGTCCTGGCCGCCCGCGGGCACACCGTCGAGGAGATCGAGCCCCCGTTCGAGGACCCGTACCCGGCGCTGGAGACGATCCTGGCCGCCTGGGAAGCGGCCGCCCACGCGGCGGACCTGGACGAGGTCGCGGACCGGCTCGACCCGGGCCGCCTGGAGGTCATCCGCCACGGGCGCGGCCTCGACGCCGTACGCCTCGCCCAGGCGTACGAGACGCGCAGCCGGCTGCGCGCCGACGCCCAGGCCCTGATGGAGCGGTACGACCTGCTCGCCATGCCGACCGTGGCCGTCGCCCCGTTCGCCGCGGAGCGGCACGAGCCGGCCGAACCCGTCCGCAAGGGCGCCCTGTCCTGGCTGGCCTGGGCGCCCGAGGCCTACACCTTCAACCTGACCGGCCAGCCGGCCGTGTCCGTCCCCGCAGGACTGTCCCCCGACGGGCTGCCCGTCGGCCTGCAGCTCGTCGGCGCCCGCCACGCCGACCGCACCGTCCTCGCCGCCGCACGCCAGCTGGAGCAGGACCGCCCCTGGCACCACTGGTACCCGGCACTCACGCAGCACCGTCCGGAAGAGGGAACACGATGACGACGACCGGATCCCAGACCGGATCCCCCCAGGCCGCCGGCGCGCCCCGCTACGCCCGCTACGCCCGCTTCGCCACCGGCAGCGTCGGCTTCGTCGCACGGCACGGGTTGTGGAACGAGACCCAGCGGGCCGCCGCGGACGCCCTGGAGGACACCCTGTCCTCCCTCGAGTTCGTACGGGTCGGCTTCGGCGACCCGCACGGGCTGGTGCGCTCCAAGACCCTCACCGTCGACGCCTTCCGCACCGCCCTGCGCAACGGCATCGACATGAGCCCGGGCCCGTTCGTCTTCGACACCGGGCACGCCGTCGGCGTGGACTTCTTCGCGCCGGGCGGCGGCATCGGCATCCCCGAACTGACCGGCGCCGGCGACTTCCTGATCGTTCCCGACCCGCTCACCTTCAAGGTGCTGCCGTACACCGAGGCGGCCACCGGCTGGGTCATCGCCGACGAGTACCTGCGCGACGGCAGCCCCCACCCGCTGTCCAGCCGCGCCGTCCTGCGCCGCCAGAGCGAGCGCGCCGCCGCCCGCGGCCTGCAGTCCGTCGTCGGTCTGGAGGTGGAGTGGTACCTGACCCGGCTGGCCGAACCGGCGCCCGGCGCGGCCGCCGCGGCCGTCGGCGGCTTCGGCGTCCAGGGCGAGCCGCCCGTCGTCGAACCCGTCAACGGTGGCTACCAGTTCAACCTCGACAGCTTCACCGACGGGCTGATGCACGTCGTCGCCCCGCTCGCGCGCGCCGTCCGCGAGCTCGGGCTGCCGCTGCGGACCGTCGAGCACGAATCGGGCCCCGGCCAGCTGGAGTTCACCTTCGCTCCGATGAACGCCCTCGACGCCGCCGACGCCATGCTGCTCTTCCGCACCGTCGCCAAGCAGGTCTGCGCCCGGCTCGGCCACCACGCCTCGTTCATGGCCCTGCCCCGGCTCGACCGCTTCGACGCCAGCGGCTGGCACCTGCACCAGTCGTTGTTCGACACCGCGGCAGACCGCAACGCGTTCGTGCCCGCCGGGGGCGGCGGCGCCCCGCTGTCCGACGAGGGCCTCGCGTACCTCGCCGGACTGCTCGAACACGCCGCCGGCACCGCGCTGTTCTGCGTACCGACCGTCAACGGCTACCGCCGCCTCGCCGAGCAGTTCTCGCTGTCCCCGGACCGCGTCGTGTGGAGCGCCGAGAACCGTGGTGCCCTCGTCCGCGTCCTCGGCGGTAGCGGCGAGGAGTCCACCCACGTCGAGAACCGCCTCGGCGAGCCCTGCGCCAACCCGTACCTCTACCTCGGCGCCCAGCTCGCCGCCGGCCTGGACGGCATCGAACGCGGGCTGCGCCCCGGCGCCGCCGCCGAGGACCCGCACGCCCCCTCGGCCGCGCCGCTGCCCCGCGACCTCGGCGAGGCGGTCGCCGCGATGCAGGACAGCACCCTGGCCCGCGACCTGCTCGGCAAGCAGCTCCACGACTGCCTCGTCCAGCTCAAGCGCAGCGAGGTGGCCCGGTTCGAGGAGTGGCTGGCCGCCGCCGGGGCGGCCGGGGCGGCCGGGGCCGGGGAGGTCACCGCGTGGGAGCACCGTGAGTACTTCGCCGCGTACTGACCGGGCGTACTGACCGGGCGGGCGGAGACGGGCCGACCCCGGCGTCGTCTCCGCCCCGGGCGGGGCTGCCGCGCCACACTGAACCCACCCGAACCCACCCGAAGCACCGAAACCGGCGCGGCAGTGCACGACTTCCGTACGGCAACGCCCGTGGCGGATCTTCCGAAGGGATATGAACAGTGATCGTTGCGATGGACGGACCCGACGGCGCCGGCAAGAGCACGCAGGTCAAGCGCCTGCGGTCGTGGGCCGAGAGCCAGGGCCTGTCGTTCGCCGTGGCCGGCAAGTGGCAGGTCTTCGAGGAGGCGGAGGTCCCGCAGGCCCGGTTCCTGCGCGGCACCACCCTGGACGAACTGCGCGTCTGCATCGCCGAGATGCCGAACCCGGCCCGCATGCTCTTCCTCGCCTGGCTCAACTCCTTCGCCGCCGAACGCGCCAGGGCCGCCGAAGCGGACCTCGTCGTCCTCGACGGCTACTGGATCAAGCACGCGGCCACCGAACTGCTCGCCGGTTGCCCGCAGGAGCTCGTGGACGGCATCGTGGGCGCGATGGCACCCGTGGACACCGTCGTCTTCTTCGACGTGACCCCCGAGGAGGCGCTGCGCCGCAAGAAGGGCGACATCACCCCCTACGAGTGCGGCCGCGACCCCGAATGCCGAC
This sequence comes from Streptomyces sp. NPDC127106, assembly GCF_042677605.1. Classification (NCBI taxonomy): domain Bacteria; kingdom Bacillati; phylum Actinomycetota; class Actinomycetes; order Kitasatosporales; family Streptomycetaceae; genus Streptomyces; species Streptomyces sp. NPDC127106. The sequence continues at coordinate 54,074 of NZ_JBHXTC010000012.1, forward strand.
CGGAGAGCTTCCTGTCCCACCAGGCGGCCGTACGGGAGGTCATGTTGGAGTGGGCCGGACAGCACGGCTGGGACGTCATCCGCGCCAACACGGCCGAAGCGGCGGCCCAGCAGCTGCGCAAGCTGCTCGCGCCGAAGCTGGGCGTGGTGGTCAACCCCCGCTCCGCGGCCGACGCCCCGGTCGGACACTGATGGCGCGCGACCAGCGGAGCCTGCGGCGCGGCCTCGCGGCCGCGCTGTTCGTGCGCTACCTCGGGGCGGGCAGCTGGGCACCCCTGCAGGTGCTGTTCTTCGTCCGCTCCGTGGGCCTGTCCACGGGCAACGTCGTCCTGGGGCTGACCGCCGCCGGGCTGGCCGGGCTGGCCGCCGGTCCGATCGTGGGCCGGCTCGCCGACCGGTTCGGGCCGCGCGAGGTGGGCGTCGCCGGCCTGGTCGCCCAGGCGGGCGCCGCCGCCGCGCTGCTGACCGTCGACGGCATGGGCGGCTTCCTCGTGGTGATCACCCTGATCGCCCTCGGGCGCGGCGCCTTCCCGGCGATCAGCGGGGCCCTGATCGCGTACGTCGGCGGCCGCGACAAGGTGGCCTACCGGGCGCGGATCTACTCCCTGCAGAACCTCGCTATGGTCTCCGGCTCGCTGCTCGGCGGCCTCGCGCTACAGGCCGACACCCGGACCGCGTACGTGATCGCGATCTGCGCGGACGTCGTGTCGTACCTGGTGGCGGCGCTGCTGGTGGCCCGGCTGCCGCACCTGCCGCCCCCGCCGCGGGAGTCCGGCGGCGGGCAGCGCTACGCGCTCGCGGACAAGCCGTTCCTCGCCGTGAGCATGCTCGCGGGCACCCTCGTGATGTTCGATGTGTTCATGACCGTGCTGATGCCGGTGTGGATCGCCGAGTACACCGACGCACCGCGCTGGACCGTGTCGCTGGTCTTCGCGCTCAGCTGCGGTCTGGTGGTGCTCCTGCAGACCAGGGTGGCCAAGGGGGTGGAGACCCCGCGCGACGGGGCGCTGGCGATGCGGCGCAGCGGACCGGTGATCGCGGCGGCCATGGGCCTCGTCTTCGCCGCCGCGCACGTGAGCACGTACACGGCGATGGGGCTGATCCTGGTCGGCACGGCGGCGCTGACCTTCGGGGAGATGCTGTTCACGGCAGGGGAGTACGCCCTGTCGTTCGGCCTCGCCCCGGAGCACGCCCAGGGCGAGTACCAGGGCGTGTTCTCCGTCGGCGTCGGCATCGGCGGGGCGGTGGCGCCGACGGTCCTGAACGCCCTGTGCCTGAGCGCGGGACCGGTGGGCTGGATCGCCCTCGTGGCGATCATGGTGGCGGCGGGTGCGGCGGTGCCGCCGGTGGCGGCCATCGCCGAACGCGGCCGTGACCTGAAGGAGGCGGAGCCCCGGCCGACCGGCTGACCGGCCGCCGGGGCGCGGCCGCTACGCACCGGGGCCCGCGCACACCTGCGGGCGGCTCCTAGCCGCGGGCCGCCACCAGCCGGGCCACCTCGGACTCGATCCCCGCGTCGTGAGCGGCGTACTCCTCCCGCCGGGCCTTCTCCTCGGCGCGTACGCGGTCCAGGACCGGCCCGGACCAGGGGGCGTCGAGGACGACGCCCCACAGCGGCTGCAGCCGGGCGCCGCGCGTCACCTTGGCCTCGAAGGCGTCGCAGCTCAGGTCCAGCAGCCGGTACCCGTGCGCGGCCGCGTACTTCACCGCCTCGTAGTAGGTCAGGTTGAAGTAGAGCTTGGCCTCGCGGCCGATCGAGTCGTCCAGCCCGTGCGAGCGTGCGTACATCGTCCGGCCCCAGAAGAAGAACTGGGTGAACCCCACCATCCGGTCCCCCTGCCAGGCGGTCAGCACCCGGCAGTTGTCGTCGAACAGCGGGGCCTGCTGGGCGAACCGCTCGGACTCGCCCTCGTCGGTGACCGGGTGTCCGTACCGGCGCAGGACCTGCGCGGACAGCGGGCCCAGCAGGTGGTGGCACTCCGACAGCCGCTGCACCTCCGTGCGGCAGCCGGCCTCCGCGTAGCGCCGCATCTCCAGGCGCCGGGACTTGAACTGCCGCGCGGTGAACAGGGCGCGGTAGCCGTCCATCCCGTCCGGCGGGACGGCGAGCACGGCGGTGGCGTCCATCAGCACCACCCGGTCGCGCGGGCCCAGCAGCGGCAGCAGCCGCTCCACGGAGGCGTCGGTGAGGTAGAGCAGGGCCGTCAGCGCTCCCTCGGCCGCGCCCAGCTTCCGGAACCGGTCGAGCAGGACGGCCGTGCCCGCCTCGGCAACGGGCCCGGTGGTGCCGGGGGCGACGATGACCTCGCTGGTGTAGCCGAGTCGGGTGCCGCCCAGCAGCAGGGGCCGCTCGGGCGTGGCGGGCTCGGCGGCGCCCGGGAAGAGCACGGCCGGGTCGTAGAAGTGCGGGACCTTTTCGGTGAAGCGGTGGGTGGGCAGGGCCGCGACGTCCGAGCCGCCGGCGGAGGCGACCAGGTGCCGGGAGGCGGAGTCGGCGAGCTCCTCGCCGTACAGCAGCCAGCGGTGGCTGGAGTAGAGGGCGGCGTCCCCGGCGAGGGCGTCCCACGCGCCGGGCTGCGCGTCGCGGATCGAGCGGAGTTCCCGTACCTCCGGTCGTGCCCCGCCCGTCTCGTCCGCCCCGTCCGCCCCGTCCGTCCCGCCTGCCTGACCTGCCGTACTGCCTGTCCCAGCCGTCCCAGCCGTCCCAGCCGTCACCGTGCACGTCCTTCCGGTTCGTGGTCGCAGTTGCGGATCACGCTAGCCAGCTTCAGCCTCCCGCACGGTCGAACACGCGAAAGTCGGCCATCCCGTGGTCGACGCGCAGATAGGCCAGGCGGGCGGCGGTCGCGCCGTGCCGCGCGTACATGCCGGCGGCGGCCGCGGTGAGTTCCTCGGGTGCGGCCTCCGGATCGGTCTCCAGGCGGTCCGAGACGGTGGTCTGCACGAGGTCGGAGTCGGCGTCCACCGCCATCCGGTCGGTCAGCGTGACGGTCAGGCCGCAGCCGTGCTCCGCGGCCCAGGCGCACAGTTCCCCGCCGGCGACCAGACCCCGGTCCGTCTGGAGCAGCAGCGCGGTGAGGTGGGCGGCGCCGCCGGGGGCCAGGTACCGGGGGAGTCCGGCCAGGACGCGCCGGCCGACGCTGAAGCCGTCCTCGCCGCCCTCATGGGCGGCCTCCTCACCGCGGGGGGAGAGGGTCGGCAGGAACGGGATGTTCGCGATGACCCGGTCGTACGGCTCCACCTCCGCCGGCAGCGGCGCGTACAGGTCCCCCACCAGGACCTCCACCCGGTCGGCCACCCCGTTGAGCTCCGCGTTGAGGCGGGCCACCGCGGCCGTCCCGGGCAGCAGCTCCACCAGGGTCGCCGGGGCGCCCTGCCGGGCGGCGACCAGCCCTTGGAAGCCCGGCCCGGAGCACAGGTCGAGGACCCGGCCGCCGGGCCGGTAGCCGGTCCGGCGGGACAGGGCGACCGAGTCCCGGCCGAAGTAGTGCCGTACCGGGAAGGGGCTCGGCGGCTCCGCGAAGAGCCAGACCCCGCCGGCGCGGAACAGGCTGACGTCCACCAACTGCACCCCGGCCGCGCCGCGGACGGCGACACCGCCCTTGACCAGGGCCGGGAGGACACCGCGGAGCGCCGGGGGCAGCAGCTCCTCCCGGACGGGCTCGCCCAGCAGCAGGAATCCGGCGACGGTGCGCAGCCCGCCGTCGAGGCGGCGCAGGCCCGCGGCCCATTCGAGGCGGTCGACCCCGTCCCCGGGGAAGTCGGCCAGGAACTCCGCGAGGCCCAGCCGCTCCAGCTCGGCGACGACCGGCGTCACCGGACGGCTCCCGCCTCTTCGGCTCCCGCCCCTTCCGCTCCCGCCCCTTCTGCTCCCAGCCGTTCCGCTCCCAGCCGTTCCGCTCCCAGCCGTTCCGCTCCCACCCGTTCCGCTCCCAGCCGTTCCGTTTCCTGCCCGGGCAGCCCGATCCAGGTGCGGAGCATCAGCCGGCCGCCGCCGCTGCTGCCGGCCGGGGTGACGTCCTGGAAGGCGGTCCTGCCGTGGACGATCGACCGGTTGTCGATGAAGATCATCTCGCCGGGCTGCAGGCGCCCGTGCGTCTGCAGGTCGCGCCGGTCGAGCAGCGAGTCGAGCAGGTCGAGCGCCTTGACCTGCTCGGGGGTCAGCGGCGGGACGTGCGGGTGGCGGTGCCCGATCTCGATGTAGTCGCGCAGGTAGTACATCCGCTCGCGGCCGCCCCGGTACACGAACACGGGCCGCTCGGTGGTCAGCGGCACGCCCGGGGTGTCGTCGCGGGTGTCGAAGTGGACGGGCAGCCGCAGCGTGGCGAGCTCCCGAGGGTGGTCCCGGAGGATGTCCAGCAGGTCGGCGACGTGCACCATGACCAGGGACCCGCCGCTGACGGCCTGCCGGAGGCAGAACAGCGTGAAAATGTCCGGAAGCCGCCCCGGGCGGTGCGCGGCGTCCGTGTGCAGGCTGCCGCCCTGCCGGCTGTCCGAGTAGCGGCCGGTCGCGCCCTCGCCGAGCCTGACCCCGCGGTCGCGTACGTCCCGCAGCAGGGCGCCCGCACCGTCCTGCGGCAGCAGTTCGCCGGCCAGCTCCGACACCGCGACCGTGAACCGCCGGGCCTGCTCCTCGTTCAGGTGGCCGAGGCCGCCGAGGACGAAGTATCCGGGCCGGGCGTCCAGGTGACGCCGCACCAGAGCGCGCAGGGTGCCGCCGAACTCCCCGTACCAGGGCTGCCCGGCCGGGTCGCCGGCGCTCTCGGCGACGGCGGTGGCCAGGTCGCGGTCGACGGCGTGACGGACGGCTGCGAACGGATCGTTGCTGTTCAAGTCAGACTCCCAAGGCCTGGCTGCCCGCGCGCTCCGGGACGGTCCCGGAGCCCCGCAGCCACACGGCTATCTGTTCCGCGCAGTGCGCGACCCCCGCTGTCCCCACGCCCTCGACGGCCCGGAGCACCGCCCCGGCCGCCGTCTGCCTGCTGTCGGCGCGGGCGAGGACCTGCGTGACGATGTTGTCGAGCACGACCGGCCGCGCGGTGTCGAGCGTGCAGTTGTACGTCACCCCCGGCTCGGGCGGCAGCACCAGGGAGGTGATCGGGCCGCCCTGCCCGTCGGGGCCGGGCTCGATGAACAGCCGGGCCTCCAGGCAGTGCACGTCCCGGTCGACGCGCACGGCACCCGGGGCGAGCACGGCGCCCTGCGCCAGCTCCGTCTGGAGCGCGATCACGTCCCGACCGGTCTGCGCCTCGCACATCCGGTACGCCAGCGGCAGCCGGCCGTTGACCTCCAGGAACCAGTGATGGCCCGCGCCGGTGATGAACTCGACGGTCGCCACGCCCCGCAGGCCCATCCCGGTGACCAGCTTCGCCGTGTCCGCGCGCATCCGCTCCAGCAGCCCGGGGGCCACCCCCTGGACGGGCGAGGCCTCCAGCAGCTTCATGCTGCCGTCCACCAGCAGGCTCTCGCGCTCGCCGAGCGGGTGCACGGTGCCGGCGGCGTCGACGGCGACGGTGACGCCGACGACGTGGCCGCGGTCCACGTACCGCTCGGCGTACCAGTCGTCGCCGTCCGCGGCCATGAGGGCGAGGGCCTGCCCGGCGTCCGCCTCGGTGTGCACGATGCGCACACCGAGGCCCCCGCAGCCGGTGACCGGCTTGAGGATGACGGGCAGTCCGATCTCCTTGACCAGCCGGCCGATCGCCCCGCGTCCCGTGGCGTGCGGGAGCACGGGCAGGCCGAGCCGGTCGGCCGTGGCCACGGCGTGGTCCTTGTCCCGGGCCGCCGCGAGCACCCCGGCCGTCGGCCCGATGAACCCGATGCCGGCCTCCGCCAGCTGCTCGGGCAGCGCGGGGTCCTCCGCGAGGGCCCCGTAGCCCGGGTAGACCGCGTCGGCCCCGCAGCGCCGGGCCGCGTCGACGATCCGGCCGACGTGGTCGTACGTCCCGGCGAGCCCCGTGCCGTCGAGCCACTCCCGGCCGTCCGCGGCGAGGGTGTGGAGCCGCTGAGGGTCCGAGACGGCGGCGACGGCGATCGGCGACCATCCCAGCGTGCGGAAGGTGGCGATGGCCCGGGCCGCGATCGCACCGCGGTTGGCGATCAGGACTCTTCTCATGGCCTTCTCTCAGTCTCCGGGGAGGGCTAGCCCAGCGCCCGGTAGTGCGTGACGAGCCGCCGGTCGCCGTCGAGGACGTGGAACGCCAGCGCAGGCGCCAGGTCGAAGTCCACGACGGGGCGGCCCTCCAGGGGCAGCGGAACGGTGGAGGCCACCCCGGGCGCCACGAGCAGCGGCAGCCCCGCGAAGGTGGTGGCCGCGGCGACGTGCGCGTGCCCGCACAACAGGGCGACGACGTGCGGGTGGCGGCCCAGCACCTCGGCGAGGCGGTCCTCGCCGAACTGCCGGACCCGGTCCACGTGCGGGGTGTGCAGGTCGACCGGAGGGTGGTGGAAGCAGACGAAGACCGGCAGGGTGCCGTCCTCGGCGGCCAGCGCGTCGTCGAGCCAGCGCAGGGTGGCGTCGCCGAGTACGCCCTCGTCCTTGCCCGGGATCGTCGAGTCGCACAGCACGAACACGGCGCCGGGCGTGCGGACGACCTGGTTCAGCTCGTCCTCCTCCGGCCCGCCGTCGAGCAGCCCGGTCCGGAACGGCCCGCGCCGGTCGTGGTTGCCGGGCAGGACCAGGACCGGCCAGGGCAGGTCGAGGAGCTCGCGCGCCTGCGCGTACTCCTCGTCCGTGCCGTGGTCGGCGATGTCGCCGGAGACCAGCACGGCGTCCACCGGGCCGGGGATGTCCCGCAGGTAGCCCAGCACCTTGCGGGCGCGTGCCGTGGCACGCTCCCCGAGGTCCAGGTGCAGGTCGCTGACGTGGGCGATGACGGTCAAGTCGGTTCCTTCCGCGCGTCGTTCGCCGCCGCGGCCTGGAAACGGGCCCGGACCTCGGCGTTGGTGTGCGCCGACGTTACCCGGGGCGGGGTGGCCCCGCCCCGGCCGATCTCCAGGGCCACCAGGTGCGGGCCGGGCTGCCCGTCGATCTCCGCCAGGTGGGCGTCGGCCTCCTTGGCGGTGCGGCAGATGCGCGCGGTGCGGTATCCGGCGGCGAGCGCCAGCTCGTCCCAGCGCAGGGCGGTGTCCCGGGTGCGCTGGCCGCCGGTGGAGTCGTACGAGCCGTTGTCGAGGACGACGTGGGTCAGGTTCGCCGGACGCCGCTCGCCGACCAGGGCGAGTCCGCCGAGGTGCATCACGACGGCGCCGTCACCGTCGACGACGACGACCCTCTCGTCGGGCCGGTTGAGCGCGGTGCCCAGGCCGAGGCCGATGGCGTGGCCCATCGAGCCCTGCATGTAGAAGTTGCGGGCGGTGTCGCGGACGCCGAACAGCTCCCGGCTGATCATGCCGGTCGTGCTGTACACCAGCGCGCCGTCCAGGTGCGGGGCGAGCGCGGCCACGGCCTCCTGCCGGTCCATCCGCCCCCCGGACCCGCCGGCCGGCACCTCGCAGGTGCCGACGGTCCTCGCCGGGACGAGGACGACGAACGACCGCCGGTCGCGGCGCGCCTCCTCGGCCCGGTCCAGGAGGCCGGCCAGGCTCTCCTCGGCGGGGCCGAGGATGCCGTGCTCCACTCCGACGGCCTCCAGGACGCCGATGGTCCCGGCGCCCATGGCCGCGTGGTGCGGCTCGTCGTCCTCGGCGGTCGGCCAGCCGCGCAGGCTCACGAAGAGCAGCAGCGGGATCTCGTACGCCATGGTGAGCGAGGTGAGCGGGTCGAGGAGGTTGCCCAGGCCCGAGTTCTGGGCCAGCACGACCGCCTTGGTGCCGCCCAGCTCGGCGCCGGCCGCCATCGACAGCGCGATGCCCTCGTTGGGCGCCGGCACGTAGCTGCCGCGCTGTTCGAGCAGGGCGAACGGGCCCTTCAGGTACGAGCAGGGCACCCCGCTGAAGAACCCGAATCCGCGCCGGTCGAGTTCCGCGCAGAAGAATTCGGCGCTGATCACGCGCTTCGCTCCTCCCACCGGCTGACCTGGGTCAGACCGAAGAGTTCCTTCATCGGGGCGATCGTGTCCTCGACGCCGCCGGTGCCGCCCGCCACCCGGATCTCGCCGAGCACGTCGCGCATCGCGGAGACCGAGGCGCGCAGCGCGTGGTTGGCGTAGATGACCACCGACACGCCGGCTGCCTCGGCCTCGGCGAGGTCCCAGTGCGGGTAGGTGGTCGGCACGACGACGACGGGCTTGCGGCCCTGCCAGGCCCGGAGGAACTCCCGGATCTCGCTGGGCTCGGTCTTCTTGGAGTGGATCAGCACCGCGTCGGCGCCGGCGTCCGCGTACAGATGGGCGCGCCGCACGGCCTCGTCGAGCCCCGCGCCGGCGATGAGCGCCTCGACCCGGGCGACGACCGTGAAGTCGCTGCCCGACCGCGCCCGTACGGCGGCCTCGATGCGGCCGGCGAACTCGGCGGGGTCCTCCAGGTTCTGGCCGCCGCCGAGGAAACTGTTCCGCTTCGGGAACACCTTGTCCTCCAGGCAGATCCCGGCGATGCCGGCGGCCTCGAACATGTCGACCGTGCGGACGACGTTGATGTTGCCGCCGAAGCCGGTGTCGCAGTCGGCCAGCAGCGGCAGCGACGTCGCCCGGTTCACGTGGGAGGAGGCCTCGAGCAGTTCGGACATGGTCAGCAGACCGAGGTCGGGCAGGGCCCGGGACGCCGAGATCTCGAAGCTCGACGCCCACACGCCGTCGAACCCGGCCTCCTCCACGAGCAGGGCCGTCAGCGCGTCCCTCGCCCCGACGATCCGCGCTATCTCCTTGCGCTCCAGCAACTCGCGCAGCTGCGCCGCCTTCGACACTACGCACCAGCCCTCTGCGCGTAGTGGCCGTGGCGGGTGCCGGCCACGTCCCGCCCCGGCAGCTCGAAGACGCAGTGCCAGTGGAACGAGCCGGGCTTGGCGTGCTCGGCGTCGGCCGCGCTCAGCAGCCGGAACCCCTCGTGCAGCCGCAGCAGGTCGGCCGCGTCGACGTACAGGTGCGGGTGCACCTTGTCGTCGGTGGCCTCGGGCTGGCAGAAGGTGTTGGGGCTGACCTCGTTGCCGCGCCCGTACTCGCCGTTGCGCTTGGAGAGCATCGTGGACTGGTAGATGCCGCCCGGGCGCAGCACGCGCCGGACCTCGCCGAGCACCTCCGCGAGGCCGGCCTCGTCGTTGTGGTACACCACGTTGAAGGCGAGGACGTAGTCGAAGCTGTCGTCCGCGTAGGGAAGTTCGGTGAAGTCGCCGACGTCCAGGGCGACCGTGACGCCGCGCCCGTCGCTCTCCTCGCGGGCCGCCCGGACGGCCGCCTCGCTGGCGTCCGTACCGGAGGTGGCGAACCCCGCCTCCGCGAAGTACAGGGCGTGCCGGCCGACGCCGCAGCCGAGGTCCAGTACGTCCCGGGCGCCGAGCTTCTGCAGCCGGGCGGCTTCGTCCACGACCCACGGGTGCGGCCGCGACCAGTCCGCGCGCCCGCTGTCGGTGCGCCAGACCTCGTCCCAGTAGAGATGGGCTGTCATCGGGTTGACCTCACTCGTGTTCACTTCCGTACATCCACGTCCGGATGCCGATTCCAATGGGGGGACCGAACCGCCACGGCTCCGAGGCGGTCAGAGCACCTGCACGGCGGGCTCGGGGACGGCCTCCAGCAGGCCTGCCTCCAGCGAGCCGTCCAGGAGCGGACGCATCGCGTCCAGCTCGCAGCCGGCGTCGGCGAGGGCCTGCGCCAGCGGCCGGCGGCCGTCGAACCCGCGCAGCAGCCGCAGCCAGTCCGCATGCGTGAGGTGGTCGATGACGAACCGGATGCTGCCGTCGACCACGACGTACGAGGTGTTCCCCTCCTGCACGTCGTCGAGGACGAGCACGCCCTCGGCCAGCCGGAAGACCGCGGTCTCCGCGATCGGGGCCTGCGGGAACAGCTCCTGCACCGCGGGGCCCTCGAAGTCGGTGACCCGCAGTGCGTACGGGGCCGGGCCGTTCGGGGTCCGGCTCTTCGGGACGTCCAGGGCCATCAGGTCGAGCAGGCCGAGGTTGACCACGCGCATCAGCAGCTCCACGTGCCCGGAGCCCTGGTCGCGCTCCAGCCGGCGCAGGGTGCGGTGGATGTTGGCGCGGTCGAGGTACTGGGCGGCGCGCGGCGAGGACAGGGCCTGCTCGACGAGCTCGTCCCCGTTCTGCGCGAGCATCCGGGTGAAGGTGCGGTGGGTGTGGCGGACGCCCTCGCCCTCGTAGAAGGCGAGCTTCGGCCGGCTGATCACCTCCGCCGGCAGGATGTCCCGTACCGCCTCGCGGATGACCTGCTTGTCCCAGAAGAGCCGCTTGCGGTGGGCGCGGGGCACGGTCGCCAGCAGTTCGATGATGCGGTGGTCCAGGAACGGGACGCGGGCCTCGACGCCGTTGCCGGAGGCGGTGCGGTCCTCGACCCAGAAGTTGTACTGCTGCATGTCCCGGAACTTCCAGGCCAGGTAGGAGCCGTACGGGTCGTCCACCGCGCCGGGCGCGTACGCGGCCACCGCGTCGTCGCTGAGCAGCGGCAGGTCGGTGCCCTCCCACCACACGGAGACGGAGGACTGCGAGCCGAGCGCCTTGCGGCGGGCCATCGTCTTGAGGTTGCCCTCGAAGTCCTCCCAGTCGCCGCCGCCGGCGAGCGCGACGCTGTAGCCGCCGCTGAACTCGTCCGCGCCGGAGCCCAGCAGGATCGCCTTGAGCTCGGGCCGCTCGGCGCGGGCGAAGCGGTACATCTCGCTCTTGTAGAACTGCTCCGGTCCACACTGCGGCGTTTCCATCAGCCACAGCAGCAGCCGCCACTCGTCGGGCGAGGGGACGCGGTCCGCGCCGAACGCCACCTGGTGGTGGGGCAGGCCCAGCAGGTCCGCGGTCTGCCGGGCGTACTGCGCATCCCGGTTGACGACGGTGCTGCCGGTGAGCGCGGAGAAGGTGTGCAGCCCGGTGTGCGCGGCCAGCGCGGTCACGGCCGCGGAGTCCAGGCCGCCGCTGAGGAAGACCCCGATCTCGGCGTCGGCGATCAGGCACTCGCGGACGGAGGAGGCCAGCAGGTCGCCCATGCTCTGCACGAAGAAGCCCTCGGGCAGGCTGCCGGCCTCGGCCGGGGCGGGCAGCTCCCAGTAGCGGTGCACCCGGGTCGCACCGTCGCGCAGGCCGATGCTGACGATCGTGCCCGAGGGGACGTGGTCGACGTCCTTGAACCAGGTGACCGGCTCCGCGTCGGTCATCACCGGCGCCGAGCTGAGCCCCTGGTCGGCGAGGGCGCGCGACCAGTCGAGCTCGCGCGGGCAGGCGGGGTGCGCGAAGAGCGCTTTGATCTCCGACCCGAACAGCACGGTCGGACCGCTGCGGTGCAGGAACAGCGGCTTGATGCCGAGCCGGTCGCGGGCGAGCAGCAGGCGCTGCTCGCGCAGGTCGATGACGGCGATGCCGAACATGCCGCGCACGTCGTCGAGGAAGTCGAGGCCCTTCTCCAGGTAGAGGTGCAGCAGCACCTCGCAGTCGGAGTCGCTGCGGAACTTCACCCGCCCGTCGAAGCCCTTGCGGAGCTCGCGGTAGTTGTAGACCTCGCCGTTCGCGGCGAGGATGACCATCCCGTCCTCGCTGATGAACGGCTGGCGGCCCCCCTCGGGGTCGATCAGCGCGAGCCGGGTGAAGGACATGCACGCCTGCTCCGTGTGGTGGAACTGCATGTCGTCCGGGCCGCGCGGGCGCAGCGCGTGGGCCATGTCCCGGAGCACCGCGTCGGCGGACCCGGCGAGGGCGCTTCCGTCCGTGTGGGCGAATCCTGCGATACCGCACATGTGGCTGGCTTCCTGAGGTGGGAGCGGACATGCCACGCCCCCCGGAGCGGGAGGCGTGGCATGCGGGTCGCTACTAGCGGACAGCGGCGACGATGGTGCCCTGGTCGACCTTCTTGGCCTCCGGCTTGGTGTAAACCTTCATCGTTGTCACCTCCGTTCGGATGGCTCGTGGTCATTTGCTGCTGACGAGCATCCGGGGAAGCGGTGTTGTCACGGTGGCGCGCGGGTGGCGCGCAGGTGGGGTCCCTAGAGCAGCTCGCCGGGAACGGCGGCGTACGCGTCCCGCAACGCGTCGATCAGCGAACCGGAGCCGGAGCCGGAGCCGGGCAGTTCCACGGCATCCACGGCCCGGACGGCCCGCACCCCCATGGCCGCGTTGGTGGCGAAGGCGGCCTCGAACCCCGCGACGTCCGCCAGCCGCACGCCCCGGCTTCCGTGCGGATGAACCTGCTTGAGCAGTTGCATGGTCACCCCGTCGAGGCACTCGGCATCCGGCCAGACCACCTGCCCGCCCTCGACGAAGCCGACGTTCCAGGTGGCCCCCTCGGACACGGTCTGCCCGGCGTCGACGAACAGGGCGTCGTCGAAGCCGTGCAGCTGCGCCTGCCGCCGGTGGTGCAGCCCGGCGAAGAGCCCGACGCTCTTGACCTCGGGCACGTCGCGCACGTACGGCGTCGACCGCACCCGCAGCGGCGGCGGCTCCGCGCCGCCCGCCCCCCGGACCGTGACCAGCACCTGCGGATCACCGGCGGTCACGGGACGCCCGAGGTCGAGCCCCGGATCGAAGACCGTCACCCGGACCGTGACGGCCCCCCGGCCCGGCGCCACCCGCCGCGCCAGCCCGCGCACCCGCTCCCCGTCGAGCTCGGCCCCGAACAGTGTCCGGCAGTCCCGCCGCAGCCGCTCCAGGTGCAGCGCGAGCCCTTTCACCCGCCCGTCCTCGACCCGCATGGTCGTGAAGTGCCCGTAGTTGACCAGCGCCAGCGCCTGCAACTCCCGAACCCCGACCGCCACCCCGTTCAGCTCACTCATACCCCCACGATGCCAGCCGGCCCGCGATCACCCAGCCGGTCGCCCAGGAAAACGGAAGAGCCACCTAGGATCTCTCCTAGGTGGCTCTGACCTGGTACTGCTGAGTCGGGGTGGCGGGATTTGAACCCACGACCTCTTCGTCCCGAACGAAGCGCGCTGCCAAGCTGCGCTACACCCCGATCGCCGCCGTTTTCCGGGCTCTCGCCCCGGCGACATCGATTACTTTAGCGGACCCTCGGCCGGAGACGAAATCCGGTTGTCGCGGACCAGCCCGCGGGGCCCGCTAGGCCTTCGGGGCGAGGGTCAGGAGGGTGGCCTCCGGGGGGCAGGCGAAGCGGACCGGGGTGTAGCGGTTGGTGCCGCAGCCTGCGGAAACGTGCAGGTAGGCGCGCTGGCCACCGGTCTCGTGGGTGGAGAGCCCCTTGACCCGGCCGGTGTCCAGGTCGCAGTTGGTGACGAGGGCCCCGTAGAAGGGGATGCACAGCTGCCCGCCGTGCGTGTGCCCCGCCAGGATCAGCGGGTAGCCGTCCGCCGTGAAGGCTTCCAGGCTGCGCAGGTACGGGGCGTGCACCACGGCGATCGAGAAGTCGGCGTCGGCTTCGGGGCCGCCGGCGACCCGCTCGTAGCGGTCGCGCTTGATGTGCGGGTCGTCGAGGCCGGTGAAGGCCAGTTCCAGCCCGTCCAGCTTGAGCCGGGCCCGCGTGTTGGTGAGGTTCAGCCACCCCGCCGCGTCGAAGGCGTCCCGCATGCCCTCCCACGGGTTGTGCACGGCGCCGACGACCGGCTTGTTGCCGTTCAGCCCGTGCCGGCCCTGCACCTTCTCGAGCAGGTACCGCCCGGGGTTGCGCAGCCGCGGCCCGTAGTAGTCGTTCGAGCCGAACACGTACACGCCCGGGAACGACATCAGCGGGCCGAGCGCGTCGAGCAGCTCGGGCACGCCCTCCGTGTCGGAGAGGTTGTCGCCGGTGTTCACGACGAAGTCCGGGCGCAGGCCGGCCAGGGACTGCAGCCAGGCGCGCTTCTTGCGCTGGCCGCCGACCATGTGGATGTCCGACACCTGGAGTACCCGCAGGGGGCGCATCCCGGCGGGCAGAACCGGAATCGTGATCCGGCGCAGTCGGAAGGACCGCGCCTCGAATCCGGCGGCATAGGCCACTCCAGCGGCCCCCACCGCCGCGATACCGGCGGTGACCTTCAGGGGTACTCCGTAACGCGCACGCATGGGGCCATCGTCTCAGACCCGGAAAACCGGAAGGCGCCACCGCCCCCGCACCTGGCAGACTCTTGGGCATGACCACGCTCAAGGCCAAGCTGCAGGAAGACCTCACCACCGCGATCAGGGAGCGCAACGAGCTCCACTCCGCCACGCTGCGACTGACCCTCGCCGCGATCACCAAGGAGGAGGTCGCGGGCAAGGAGGCGCGCGTCCTCTCCGACGACGAGGTCCTGAAGGTGATCGCCAAGGAGGCGAAGAAGCGCCGCGAGGCCGCGGAGGCGTTCGCCCAGGGCGGCCGGGCCGACCAGGCCGAGCGGGAGACGGCCGAGGGCGAGTTCCTCGACACCTACCTGCCGAAGCAGCTGACCGACGACGAGCTCGCCGCGATCGTGGCGCAGGCCGTCGAGGAGGCCCGGGCCGCGGGTGCCGAGGGGCCGCGGGCCATGGGCGCCGTCATGAAGATCGTGAGCCCGAAGGTGGCCGGGCTGGCGGAGGGCGGCCGTGTCGCCGCCGCCGTCAAGAAGCACCTCCAGTAGCAGAACGACGAGAGAACGGGAGGGGGGGGGGGGGGGCCGGGGGCCCGGCGCCCGCCCCGGTGGGGGGTGGGGGCGGCGCGGCGCGCGGCCACCGCCGGGGC
>NZ_JBHXTC010000012.1:68796-103768 GCF_042677605.1 Streptomyces sp. NPDC127106
GCCCGGTGCCGATCGGCACCGGGCCCCTCCCGTTTCTCCGTTCTCCGTTCTCCGTTCCTCCGCTACTCCGCGTCGCGGCCGCCGATCACGCCCGGCTCCAGGGTGATTCCGGGGAACGGGTTCGTCGGTGTGGTGCCCCCGCCCGTGGTGGCGCCGCCGCCCGTGGTCGGGCCGTCGGGCTTGACGTCGCCACCGGGCTTCCTGGGCTTGTTGGGCTTGGTGGGCTTCGTCGGGGTGGTCGGCGGGGTGGGCTTGCCGGTGCCGCCGGTCCCGCCGGGGTTGCCGGTGTCGGGGAGGCCGACCGTGACGAAACTCGGGGCCTCGCGGCCGGCGAGGGCCCCGCTGACGGCCTGCTTCCAGATCGGGCCGGGGAGCCCGCCGCCGTACACCTTGTCGTAGTACTGGCCGCCGATGGTGATGTTCTCCATCGACACCTGCTTGGAGCCGCCGGAGCCGACCCAGGTCGCGCCGGACATGTTCGGCGTGTAGCCGACGAACCAGGCGTTGTAGCGACTGTCGGTGGTGCCCGTCTTGCCCGCGTTCTGCCGGTCGGTCAGGCCCGCGGCCGTACCCGTACCGGAGTCGACCACGCCGAGGAGCAGGCTGTTGATGGTGTCGGCGGTCCGCTCCGACATCACCCGCTCGCACTTGGACTTCGGCACGGACAGCGCCTTGCCGTGGGCGTCGGTGATGGACTCGATGGAGACGGGGGTGCAGTACGTGCCGCGGTTGGCGAAGGTCGCGTAGGCGTTGGCCATGGTCAGCGGCGACATGCCCTCGGTGCCGAGCGCGATGGCCGGGACCTCGGGCAGCTTGGTGCCGTCGGCCGGGATCACGCCGAGCTTGGTGGTCATCTCGGTGACCGGGCACACGCCCGTCTCGTGGATCATCTGCACGAAGTAGGTGTTGACCGACTTGGCCATCGCCTGGTTCATGCCGTACGGGCCGACCTCGGACTCCTGCTCGTTCTCCAGGCGTTCGTGGGCGGTGTTGACCCAGGGCTTGTCGCCGCAGGTCCGCACCGGGCTCGGGTACTCCATCTGGTACGGCGAGGAGTACACCCTGCCGGGGGAGATGCCCTCCTCCAGGGCCGCGGCCGCGACGAACGGCTTGAAGGTCGAGCCGGTCGGGAAGCCGAAGCTGGATCCGCCCATCCGCTTGTCGACGGAGAAGTTGATCTGCGTCTCGTTCTTGTTGAAGCCGTACGGCTTGGACTGGCCCATGGCGACGACCCGGCCGGTGCCCGGCTGGACCAGGGTGACGGCCGTGGCGACCTTGTCGTCCTGGCTGACGTGGTCCTTGATCGACTCGTTGACGGAGTCCTGCGACTGCGGGTCCAGCGTCGTACGGACGGTCAGGCCGCCCCGGTTCCACAGCTTGGCCCGCTCCTCGCGGGTCTTGCCGAACACCGGGTCGGTCAGGAACGTGTTGCGCACGTAGTCGCAGAAGAAGCCGGCGCCCTTGACGGCGGTGATGCAGCCGTTCTTGGGTCGGGTCACCTTCAGCTGGACCGGCTTCTTCTTCGCCTCGTCCGCCTCGGCCTGCGAGATGTCCTTCACGTCGGCCATCCGCTGGAGGACGACGTTGCGGCGCTTCATCGCCTCCTGGCTGTCGTTCACCGGGTCGTACCGGCTGGGCGACTGCACGAGGCCGGCGAGCAGGGCCGACTCGTCCAGGGTGAGGTCCTTGGCCGGCTTGCTGAAGTAGCGCTGGGACGCGGACTCGATGCCGTACGCCTGCTGGCCGAAGTACGTGATGTTGAGGTAGTTCTCGAGGATCTTCTTCTTCCCGAGCTCCTCCTCGACCTGGATCGAGAACTTCAGCTCGCGGATCTTGCGCCCGAGGCTCTTCTCCTGGGCCTCGCGCACCTTGGTCTCGTCGTCGCCGGCCTCCTCGACGAAGACGTTCTTCACGTACTGCTGGGTGAGCGTCGAGGCGCCCTGGGCGGCGCCGCCCTCCTGCGCGTTGCGGTTGACCGCGCGCAGGATGCCCTTGAGGTCGACGGCGCCGTGTTCGTAGAAGCGCGAGTCCTCGATCGCGACGATCGCCTTCTGCATGTACGGCGAGATGGCCGTGAGCGGGACCACTTGCCGGTCGCGCGAGTACACCGTGGCGATCAGGCCACCCTCGGCGTCCAGGATCGTGGTGCGCTGACTGAGCGGCGGGGTCTTGAGATTGGCCGGGATCTCGTCGAATCCCTCTACTGTGCCCTTGGCGGCCAGCCCGAGGGCTCCGGCGCCCGGGATGGCGATGCCTGCCAGAACGACTCCGGAGAGAACGGACAGCCCGAGGAACTTGGCGGCCTGCTGCGGCCCCGTGAGCCCGGCGCCCGAGCGCTTCTTTCCCATGGAGGGCAGCCTACGTTCTCATTCGCCGGACACACGCGAATGCCTTGGCCTAAGCTGTCCCCAACTGTCACAGCAGTGCGGTGCGACATCAACCCCTCGGCTTGATTTTCACCCTTCCCGAATGGGGTGAACTCATGTCCGAATCTCACCGCTCACCCTGACGGCCGGTCGTCCACAGTCCGCCGATTTCATCCGAATCGCCGGAACGGTCCGGCATGTCGTTCGATCACTCCGTCGGGTGATCTGCCGCTTACCCATAGTCCGTTCGGGCCATTCAAGATTGGGCCCGTCGGGGGTGTTGCGCCGTCCCCGCCTTCCGTAACGTCCTCAACTGGCAGCGGTGAATATGCCGCTACCGCCGTGGGGGAGCCTCGATTCGGGAGAGGACGGCGCCGGGATGGGCTGGGTAACCGACTGGAGTGCGCAGGCAGCCTGCCGCACTACCGATCCGGATGAACTGTTCGTTCAAGGAGCGGCACAGAACAGGGCCAAGGCGGTGTGCACCGGGTGTCCGGTGCGGACCGAGTGCCTGGCCGACGCGCTCGACAATCGTGTCGAGTTCGGCGTGTGGGGCGGAATGACCGAGCGGGAGCGTCGCGCGTTGCTGCGCCGGCGTCCCACCGTCACCTCGTGGCGGCGGCTGCTCGAGACCGCGCGCACGGAGTACGAACGCAGCACGGGCATCCTCACCGTGGATGTCGATGCGGAGATGGACGTCCCGTACGAGACCTACGCGGCGGCCGGGTAGATCCCCAGCCGTTCCGCGTACACCGGTGCCGTACGGTCGCCTACGCTCCGGCCGGAATCCCGGCCGCGAGTCGTTCTCCGATGGCCCGCAGCCCGGCGAGGTCGTGCACATCGCCGGGCAGGGCGGCCACCTCGGTCACCGCCACCTCGGGGTGCCGTGAGGTGAACTGGTCGCGTGTGCGCTGCTCGCGCGCGATCACCAGCATGCGTTCTGCGTGCAGGCGCAGCAGTCCTGCCGCGATCTCGTCCGCTTCCACGTCCGAGCCCGCGGTCGTGCCCGCGTCGGCGTCGGCATCCGTTTCGGCGTTCGTTTCGGCGCACGCGTCGGCGTCCGAGCCCGCGTCCGGGCCCGGCTCCGCGTGCACGTCTTCTGCGGCCGAGTCACGAAGTCCAGCTTTCCCGGCCTCCTGATCCACAATGCCGTTCCGCTCAAGATTGTCTGCGGCGGCCAGGGCGCGCTCTGCGGACAGCCCGTCAGCGCCGCTGCCGTGCACCCGGTTCAGGACGAGCCCGGCCAGCGGCATCCGCTCCGCGGCCAGCCGCTCCACGAAGTACGCGGCCTCGCGCAGGGCGTCCGGCTCGGGCGCCGCCACCACCAGGAAGGCCGTCCCCGGAGCCTGCAGCAGCCGGAACGTCGCGTCCGCGCGGGTGCGGAAACCGCCGAACATCGTGTCCATCGCCGCCACGAAGGTCTGCACGTCCTTCAGCAGCGAAGCGCCCATCAGCTTGCTGAGAGTGCCCGTCATCAGCGACATGCCGACGTTGAGGAACTTCATCCCCGCTCGGCCGCCGACCTTCGCCGGAGCCATCAGCACCCGGATGAACTTCCCGTCCAGGAACGACCCGAGCCGCTTCGGCGCGTCGAGGAAGTCCAGCGCGGACCGGCTCGGCGGGGTGTCCACCACGATCAGGTCCCAGTCGTCCCGGGCCCGCAGCTGCCCCAGCTTCTCCATCGCCATGTACTCCTGCGTGCCCGCGAAGCCGGCCGACAGGGACTGGTAGAAGGGGTTGGCCAGGATCGCCCCGGCCCGCTCCGGGTCCGCGTGCGCCTCGACGATCTCGTCGAAGGTCCGCTTCATGTCCAGCATCATGGCGTGCAGTTCACCGCCGTCGGCGGCCACACCGGAGACCCTGCGCGGGGTGTTGTCGAGGGAGTCGATCCCCATCGACTGGGCCAGCCGGCGCGCCGGGTCGATGGTCAGCACGACCACCTTCCGCCCCCGCTCCGCCGCCCGCAGGCCCAGGGCCGCGGCGGTCGTGGTCTTGCCGACCCCGCCCGCGCCGCAGCACACGATGATCCGGGTGTCGCGGTCGTCCAGCAGCCCGTCCACGGACAGCTCCGGCGACGACGACGTGCCCACGGCCTCACTCATTCCTCGCCCGCCTGTTTCCGCAGCTCCGAGGCCAGCTCGTAGAGCCCGGCCAGATCCATCCCCGCGCCGAGCAGCGGGAGTTCGTACGTCGGCACCGCCAGCTCCCGCAGCACCGCCCGCTGCGCGCGCTCCAGCTCCACCCGGCTCGCGTGCTCGGCGGCCTGCGCGAGCAGCGGATCCACCAGCCGCTCCGCCTGTCCGCCGCGCCGGGCGCCGCCCAGCCCCGCCCGGGCCAGCGCCCGGGCCACGCCGGCGCGGTGCTCGTTGCCCGCGGCCCGCAGCGCCTCCTCGTCCAGATGGTGCGGCCGGACCATGTTGACCACGACCCGCCCCACCGGGAGCCCGGCCTCCACCAGTTCGGCGATCCCGTCGGCGGTCTCCTGGACGGGCATCTCCTCCAGCAGCGTGACCAGGTGGACCGCCGTCTCGGGGGACTTCAGCACCTTCATCACGGCCTGCGCCTGGTTGTGGATCGGCCCGAACCGGGCCAGCCCCGCCACCTCGTCGTTGACGTTCAGGAAACGGGTGATCCGGCCCGTCGGCGGCGCGTCCATGATCACGTGGTCGTACACGTACCGGCCGGCCTTGTCCTTGCGGCGCACCGCCTCGCACGCCTTGCCGGTCAGCAGCACGTCGCGCAGCCCGGGCGCGATCGTCGTCGCGAAGTCGATGGCCCCGAGCTTCTTCAGCGCGCGGCCTGCCGAGCCGAGCTTGTAGAACATCTGGAGGTAGTCCAACAGCGCCCGCTCCGCGTCGATGGCGAGCGCGAACACCTCCCCGCCGCCCGGGGCGACGGCGATCTTGCGTTCCTCGTACGGGAGCTCTTCCGTCCCGAAGAGCTGTGCGATCCCCTGCCTGCCCTCGACCTCCACCAGAAGCGTCCGCCTGCCCTCGCGTGCGAGGGCGAGCGCGAGTGCCGCGGCAACCGTGGTCTTTCCGGTTCCGCCCTTGCCGCTGACCACCTGGAGCCTGCTCACAGCCTCTGAGCCTAACCACTCGGCCCTCGCGCCGCGCAGGACCCTCTCCCCCCGGTCGGAGCCGGGGCCCGGCCGGGCGGGCGTTTCCCCGGTGCGACAGGCGATACGCTCGCCCCCATGACCAAGAAGTTCGAATACGCGACGGTCCCGCTGCTGGTCCACGCCACCAAGCAGATCCTGGACACCTGGGGCGAGGACGGCTGGGAGCTCGTCCAGGTCGTGCCCGGCCCGAACAACCCCGAGCAGCTCGTGGCCTACCTCAAGCGGGAGAAGGCATGAGCGGCGCCGTCGAAGCGAAGCTGGCCGAGCTCGGCCTGACCCTCCCCGAGGTCGCCGCCCCGCTGGCTGCGTACCAGCCGGCCGTCCGCTCGGGCAACTACGTGTTCACCGCGGGCCAGCTCCCGATGGTCAAGGGCAGCCTGCCCGTCACCGGCAAGGTCGGTGCCGAGGTCTCGCCCGAGCAGGCCAAGGAGCTCGCCGCCACCTGCGCGCTGAACGCCCTGGCCGCCGTGAAGTCCGTCGCGGGCGACCTCGACCGGATCGCGCGCGTCGTGAAGGTCGTCGGCTTCGTCGCCTCGGCACCCGACTTCACGGCCCAGCCCGCCGTCCTCAACGGTGCGAGCGAGCTCCTCGGCGAGGTGCTCGGCGACAAGGGCGTCCACGCCCGCAGCGCGGTGGGCGTGGCGGTGCTCCCGCTCGACGCCCCGGTCGAGGTCGAGATCCAGGTCGAGCTGCTGCCCGACGCCTGACCGGCCCCGAGCAGTGCCGGGCCCGCACGCCGACGGCGCGCGGGCCCGCTGACGGCGCGGGCCCGCTGACGGCGCGGGCCCGCTGACGGCGCGGGCCCGCTGACGGCGCGGGCCCACTGACGGCGCGGGCCCCAGGACGGCGCGCGGGCCCGCCCACGGCAGCCGGCTCTCGAACATCGGGCCGGATGCCCGTAGCATCCCGGGCATGCCCAACGGTGAGCAGGGACAGCAGCAGACACACGGAGCCACCCCCGCCGGAGGGCAGTGGTACCCGCCGGAGTGGCCCGACCGGATCCGCGCGCTCGCGGACGGCTCCCTCACGCCGGTGGAGCCCAGACGGGCCGCCACCGTGATGCTGCTGAAGGACACCGCGGCCGGCCCGGTCGTGCACATGCTGCGCCGGCGGGCCTCCATGGCCTTCGCCGGCGGCGCGTACGCCTACCCCGGCGGCGCCGTCGACCCGCGCGACGAGGACCGCCTCGTCGGCTGGGCCGGGCCCGGCCTGGACGCGTGGGCGGCCCGCCTGGGCACCGATGCCCGTACCGCCCAGGCCATCGTCTGCGGGGCCGTCCGCGAGACGTTCGAGGAGGCGGGCGTGCTCCTCGCGGGCGAGACCGCCGACACCGTCGTCGGGGACACCACCGGCGAGGACTGGGAGGCCGACCGGCAGGCCCTCGTCGCCCGCGAGCTGTCCTTCGCCGCCTTCCTCGACCGCCGCGGCCTGCGGCTGCGCTCCGACCTCCTCGGCGCCTGGGCCCGCTGGATCACCCCGGAGTTCGAGCCGCGCCGCTACGACACCTGGTTCTTCGTCGCAGCCCTCCCCGAGGGCCAGCGCACCCGCAACGCCTCCACCGAGGCCGACCGGACCGTCTGGATCCGCCCCGCCGAGGCCGCGGACGGCTACGACAAGGGCGAGCTGCTGATGATGCCGCCCACCATCTCCACCCTGCGGTCCCTGGAGCCGTACCGGAGCGCCGCCGACGCCCTCGCCGCGGCCACCGGCCGGGACCTGGAACCCGTACTGGCGCAGGCGGCGCTGGAGAACGGCGAGGTGGTGCTCAGCTGGCCCGGGCACGACGAGTTCACCAAGCGCGTCACCTTCGGAGGTGGGTCGTGACCGACGCCGCAGCCCTGCCCGGACAGCCGCGCGGAGTGGTCTCCTCCGGCCCGGCCACCGCCCGCGCCACGAACGTCCTGGCCCCCAACGCCTCGGCCATGACCCTCGACGGCACCAACACCTGGCTCGTTGCCGAGCCCGATTCCGATCTCGCCGTCGTCATCGACCCCGGCCCGCTGGACGAGGCGCACCTGCGGGCGGTCGTCGAGACCGCCGAGCGCGCGGGCAAGCGCATCGCGCTGACCCTCCTCACGCACGGCCACCCCGACCACGCCGCGGGGGCCGGCCGCTTCGCGGAGCTCACCGGCAGCAAGGTCCGCGCCCTGGACCCGACCCTGCGCCTCGGCGACGAAGGGCTGGCCGCCGGGGACGTGATCCGCACCGGCGGCCTGGAGCTGCGCGTGGTCCCCACCCCCGGGCACACCGCCGACTCGCTCTGCTTCCACCTGCCCGCCGACCGGGCCGTCCTGACCGGCGACACGATCCTCGGCCGCGGCACCACCGTCGTCGCCCACCCCGACGGGCGCCTCGGTGACTACCTCGACTCGCTGCGCCGGCTGCGCTCCCTGACGGTCGACGACGGCGTGCACACCGTGCTGCCCGGCCACGGCCCGGTGCTGGACGACGCCCAGGGCGCCGTCGAGTTCTACCTCGCCCACCGCGCGCACCGGCTCGCCCAGGTCGAGACCGCCGTCGAGAACGGCTACACCACCCCCCAGGAGGTCGTCGCCCACGTCTACGCGGACGTCGACCGCTCCCTGTGGCCCGCCGCCGAATGGTCCGTGCGCGCCCAGCTGGAGTACCTTCAAGATCACGGATTGATTCCCGGGGGACCCGAATGAACACGCTGATCGTGCTGCTCGTCGTACTCGCCTGCGCCGCGTGGACCGCCTCGACGGTGACCCTGCGCATGAAGGCACTGGAGCGCAGGGCGGAGCGGCTGGAGCGGCGCCTGGGCCTCGTCCTGGACCACCTGGGCGTCGAGGAGCCGGAGCCGGCGGGCCTGGAGGGCGTACGGGCGCTGCTGCGCGAGGGCCGCACGATCGAGGCGATCAAGGCGTACCGGGCGGCCACCGGGGCGGACCTGGTCGAGGCCAAGCGGGCCGTCGAGGCACTGGCGGAAGCCGTTCCGGCCCGCGCCTGAGGCCGCCCGCGTCCCGGCCTGCAGGCGGGCCGGCGAGCCCGCCCTCCGGGCGGTTCGAGCGGTACGTGGTGAAGTCGGCTGCGGTTCGGCAGCGCCCCGACGCGGCGCGGCGAACTGCGCGACCGGCCGCCACGGGCCCGCACACGATCGCCGGTCCGTCACCGCACCTCCCGCAGAGCGCCGGAGCGCTCAGCGCGGGGACTTCGTGCCCAGCCGGGCCGTGTACTCCTCCGCCAGCCACGGCCCGAGGTCCTGGACGAACACCCGCAGCACGGCGGGGTCGCAGACCGGCTCCAGCGCCACCTCGGCCGCGGCCCGCATCTGCGCCGCGCGCTGCGGGTAGTACCGCCCGAAGACCTCCGCGGACTCGGTGAGGTCGCTGGTCCAGCCGCCCCAGCGCGGCATGACGAGCGTGAGCCCGGTGCGCACCAGGTGCCGGGTGACGGCGCGGCTGAGCCGCCGGACGTCGCCGGGTGCGGCCGCCGCGTCCAGCCGGGACCGCCAGCGGGGCAGGAGGGCGGCCAGGTCGCCGTTGGTCTCGCGGGCCAGCAGGGCGTCCGGACGGTAGCGGGGCAGCTCTTCGGCGAGGTCGGGGCCGAGCAGCGGGGTGCACAGGCAGGCCAGGAACCAACCCAGGTCGTACCGTTCCTGCTCGCTCAGCAGCCGGTCCCGGCCGTACTGCAGCACGCCGACCCCGTCGATCTGCGGGAACTCCTCGTCGAGGGTCCGTGCCAGCACCTCGGCGGTGTCCCGGTCCTCGGCGGCGGGCTCGTGGTGCAGGGCGAGCAGGACGTCGAGGTCGGAGCGCTCCGGGCGGGCGGTGCCGCGCGGCACGGAGCCGTACAGGTAGGCGCTGTGCAGCCGGGGTCCGTACGCGTCGGCGATCAGGCTGCGCGCGGCGGCGACGACCGGTTCGAACGGCTCCTGCACCCGGTCCAGCGAGCCTTCCCGCTCCACGTACCCGTACGCGTCCACTCCCCGAGGTTCCATGGCCCCACTGTGCCCGGTGGCGGGCGTGCCGGCGCGCGCGGGGCACAGCAGCACGAAGGGGTCCCGCCCGGACCACCGGGCAGGACCCCCTCTCGGTTCGCGGGGGGCGTACGTCAGCGCGAGCGCTTGGCCAGTCGCTCCACGTCCAGCAGGATCACCGCGCGGGCCTCCAGGCGGAGCCAGCCGCGGCCGGCGAAGTCGGCCAGGGCCTTGTTCACGGTCTCGCGGGAGGCGCCGACGAGCTGGGCGAGCTCCTCCTGCGTCAGGTCGTGCACGACGTGGATGCCCTCCTCCGACTGCACGCCGAACCGGCGCGACAGGTCCAGGAGCGCACGGGCCACGCGGCCCGGAACGTCGGAGAAGACCAGGTCGGACATCTGGTCGTTGGTCTTGCGCAGGCGGCGGGCCACCGCGCGCAGCAGGGCGCTCGCCACCTCGGGCCGGGCGTTCAGCCAGGGCTGGAGGTCGCCGTGGCCCAGACCGAGGAGCTTGACCTCGGTGAGGGCGGTGGCGGTGGCGGTGCGCGGGCCCGGGTCGAACAGCGAGAGCTCGCCGATCAGCTCGCCGGGGCCGAGGACGGCCAGCATGTTCTCGCGGCCGTCGGGGGAGGTGCGGTGCAGCTTGACCTTGCCCTCGGTCACGACGTACAGCCGGTCACCGGGGTCGCCCTCGTGGAACAGGGCGTCACCGCGTGCGAGAGTCACCTCGCTCATGGAGGCGCGGAGCTCCGCGGCCTGCTCGTCATCGAGCGCCGCGAAGAGCGGGGCGCGCCGCAGAACGTCGTCCACGAGTCTCTCTCCTATGTCGACCAGCTCAGGGGACCGTGTTCCCCATTTTGCCGGACGCCTCAAACAGTGCGATCAATCACAAGGATGCCGGACGTACGGGCATGCTGTGCGGCGAGAGGCCAATCGGGGTGGTGTTACCTGAGGTCCGGGCGGGTTCGGGCGGCCGGGCTTAGGCTGGCCGGGTGTCCAATAAGCCGGTGAGAGCACAGGCCAAGGGGTCCGCGCGAGTGACGCGCGCGGCCGATTCAGCTGTGGGCGAACAGGCCTCCGGGGAGGCGCCCGCGCGGCCCCGGAAGCCCGAGCAGGGCCTGCCGAAGCCCCCGGGCAAAGCTTCGGCCAAGAAAACGGAATCCCGTCTGGCCCTGGTGCGCCGCGCCCGCAGGATCAACCGTGAGCTGGCCGAGGTCTACCCGTACGCCCATCCCGAACTCGACTTCCGGAACCCCTTCGAGCTGCTGGTCGCGACCGTCCTGTCCGCCCAGACCACCGATCTCCGGGTCAACCAGACGACGCCGGCCCTCTTCGCCGCGTACCCGACCCCGGAGGACATGGCGGCGGCCGTGCCCGAAGAACTGGAGGAGATCATCCGGCCGACCGGGTTCTTCCGGGCGAAGGCCAAGGCCCTGCTCGGCCTCTCGCAGGCCCTGCGGGACGATTTCGGCGGGGAGGTCCCGGGCCGTCTGGAGGAGCTGGTGACCCTGCCGGGCGTCGGCCGCAAGACAGCCAACGTGGTGCTCGGCAACGCGTTCGGTGTCCCCGGCATCACCGTGGACACCCACTTCGGGCGGCTGGTGCGGCGCTGGAAGTGGACCGAGCAGGAGGACCCGGAGAAGGTCGAGGCGGAGATCTGCGCGATCTTCCCCAAGAGCGAGTGGACGATGCTCTCGCACCGCGTCGTCTTCCACGGCCGCCGCATCTGCCATGCGCGCCGGCCGGCCTGCGGCGCCTGCCCGATCGCGCCGCTCTGCCCCGCGTACGGGGAGGGCGAGACGGATCCGGAGAAGGCGAAGAAGCTGCTGAAGTACGAGAAGGGCGGCCAGCCGGGCCAGCGGCTGAACCCGCCGCCGGACTACCCGGGCCTTCCGGCCCAGCCGCTGGGCGGAGCCCCGGCGGCGGTCTGAGGGGTCCGAACAGGGCGCGGGCCGCCGCCCACGGCGGCCCGCGGTGGAACGAATCCGGACCGGGGCGGCGTTGTCCCGGTGTCGGCACGGGGTCGGCGCGGGTCGGGACGGGGTCGGGCCGGCGCCGGCAACAGCATCGGTGGCAACAGCAACGGTAGGGAGCAGGGGTGCCTATGACGCGCGGAGCGCGGGACGACAGCGGAGTGGCCCGGGCGGCCGCGCCACCGGCGCGGGACCACGGTCCGGGAGCCGGACCGGACGCCGTGCCGGCCGGCGGTCAGGACGCCGTGCCGGCAGCCGGTCGGGACACCGGTCCGGATACCGGTCAAGTCGCCGGACCGGGCTCCGCGAGGCGCCGCGACCTGCGCCTGAGCACCCAGGGCCTGCCCGACTGGCTGGATCCCGTCGTGGAGGCCGTGCGGACGGTCCGTCCGACCCAGCTCAGCCGGTTCCTGCCGCCCGAGGACGGCCGGGGCCGCCAGTCCGCGGTCCTCATCCTCTTCGGCCGGGGCCCTTCCGGCCCCGAGCTGCTGCTCATGGAGCGGGCCGGAAGCCTGCGTTCCCACCCCGGCCAGCCCTCCTTCCCCGGCGGCGCCCTCGACCCTGAGGACGGCGACCCGCACACCACGGGCCCGTTGCACGCCGCGCTGCGCGAGGCCGAGGAGGAGACCGGGCTCGACCCCGCCGGGGTCCAGCTGTTCGGTGTGCTGCCGCGCCTGTACATCCCGGTCAGCGAGTTCGTCGTGACCCCGGTCCTGGGCTGGTGGCGCGAGCCGAGCCCGGTGGGCGCCGTGGATCCGGCCGAGACCGCCCGCGTGTTCACCGTGCCCGTGTCCGATCTCACGGACCCCGCGAACCGCGCCACTGCCGTGCACCCCAGTGGCCACCTGGGCCCCGCCTTCACCGTGAACGACGCTCTGGTCTGGGGTTTTACCGCCGGAGTGATCGACCGGATGCTGCACTTCGCAGGCTGGGAGCGCCCATGGGACCGGTCGAGGCAGGTCCCGCTCGACTGGCGCGCATGAGACGGTGGCCCACGTGAACGTGCTGGACATCCTGCTGCTGGTCGCTGCCGTGTGGTTCGCGATCGTCGGCTACCGCCAGGGTTTCGTCGTCGGCATCCTGTCGGTGATCGGCTTCCTGGGCGGTGGCCTCATCGCCATGTCCGTCCTCCCGCTGGTCTGGGACAAGGTGACCGACAACGGCACGAAGGTGTCCACCACGGTCGTGGTGATCGCCGTCGTCGTCGTCATCGTCTGCGCCTCCATCGGACAGGCCTTCACCACCCACCTCGGCAACCGCCTGCGCCGCCACATCACGTGGTCGCCCGCGCGGATCCTCGACGCCACCGGCGGCGCCCTCGTGAACGTCGTCGCGATGCTGCTCGTCGCGTGGCTCATCGGATCGGCGCTCGCCGGCACCTCGCTGCCCACGCTGGGCAAGGAGGTCCGCAACTCCAAGGTGCTGCTGGGGGTGTCGCGGGTGCTGCCGACCCAGGCCGGTACCTGGTTCTCGGACTTCACCTCCACCCTCGCCCAGAACGGCTTCCCGCAGGTCTTCAGCCCGTTCTCCAACGAGCCCATCACCGAGGTCAGGGCGCCCGACCCGGCCCTGGCGCAGAGCCCCGTGGCCGCGGCGGCCAAGCGCTCGATCGTGAAGGTCGTCGGCACCGCGCCCAGTTGCAGCAAGGTGCTGGAGGGCACCGGCTTCGTCTTCGCCCCCGGCAAGGTCATGACCAACGCGCACGTCGTCGGCGGCGTCACCGAGCCGACCGTGCAGATCGGCGGCGAGGGCAAGCTGTACGACGGAAAGGTCGTGCTCTACGACTGGGAGCGCGACATCGCCGTCCTCGACGTGCCCAAGCTGAAGGCGCCGCCGCTGGAATGGGCCGACAAGGACGCGATGAGCGGCAGCGACGCGATCGTCGCGGGCTTCCCGGAGAACGGCGCCTACGACGTCCGCTCGGCGCGCGTCCGCGGCCGGATCAACGCCAACGGCCCGGACATCTACCACCGGGGCACCGTCCGCCGCGACGTGTACTCGCTGTTCGCGACCGTCCGCCAGGGCAATTCGGGCGGCCCGCTGCTGACCTCGGACGGCAGGGTGTACGGAGTCGTCTTCGCGAAGTCCCTCGACGACCCGAACACCGGCTACGCGCTGACGGCGGACGAGGTCCGCGACGACATCCGGATCGGGAAGACCGCCGAACGGCGGGTCGACAGCCAGGCCTGCGCCCTGTGAGCCGTACGGACGGGTGACCCCGTACGGGTGGGTGACGCTCCCGCCCGTACGGCCCCGGCCCCGCCCCGACTAAGTACGTGGATGGCGCAGCCGCGCCGACACCCAGCGGGCCCGGCGGCGCAGGATGCGTGGAATCCCGAGTCGGGGGTCGCGGCCTTCGCGGCCGGTCCTCCCGTGCCCGCCCGGCGTCACTGCCGGGCGGTGGTCGTGTGCGGTGTCACCGTGGTCGTGCGTCCAGCCCATACAACGAGCTGTGCCCGGGCGCCAAGGTCGGTAACCCCGTCCGGCGCGCCCAATTGGCCTATGCGCCGGGCAATTGAAGGACCGTAAGACAATACGGTCGTCAAACCGTCCATCCGTCCATCCGTCAGACGGTCGCAGCCGCAAGAGCGGCACCGGATCAGCGGTCGGGCTCCGGGTCCTTGAGCCAGTTCACCAGCTCGGCCGAGAACGCGGCCGGGTCCTCCTCGTGCGGGAAGTGCCCGAGCCCGTCGAACAGCCGCCAGCGGTACGGGGCTTCGACGTACTCGCCGGAACCCGCCGCGCTGCGCGTCCGCATCACCGGGTCGAGCGAGCCGTGCAGGTGCAGGGTCGGCACCCGCACCGGCATCTTCATCCGCCGGTTGAACTGGAGCCCGTCCGGCCGGGCCATGGAGCGCATCATCCAGCGGTACGGCTCGATCGAGCAGTGCGCGGTGGACGGGATGCACATCGCCCGCCGGTACACGGCCAGGTCCTCCTCGGCCGCGTCCTCCTGCAGCCGCGGCCCGGACCAGTCCCGGATCAGCTTCCCGACGAGGGCCCCGTCGTCGGCGACGAGCTGCCGCTCGGGGATGAACGGCCGTTGGAAGCCCCAGATGTGCGAACTCGCCCTGGTCTGTCCGAAGTCCGACAGCATGGCCGAGCGCCAGCGCCGCGGGTGCGGCATGGAGGAGACGACGAGCCGGCGCACCAGCTTGGGCCGCATCACGGCTGCCGTCCAGGCGAGGTACCCGCCCAGGTCGTGGCCCACCAGGGCGGCGTCCGGTTCGCCGAGGGACCGGATGACGCCGGTGACGTCGAGCGCCAGGTTGGCGGGGTCGTAGCCGCGCGGGGTGCGGTCACTGCCGCCCACCCCGCGCAGGTCCATCGCGACGGCGCGGTACCCGGCTTCGGCGAGCGCGGTCAGCTGGTGCCGCCAGGTCCACCAGAACTGCGGGAAGCCGTGGAGCAGCAGCACCAGCGGCCCGTCGCCCCGCTCGACGACGTGGAACCGGGCCCCGTTGGCCGCGACGTCCCGGTGCGTCCAGGGGCCGTCGAGGCGCACCGCCGTCGCGGCGGTGGGCGGGGTGCTGGAGTCCGGTGCGGTCGCTGTCATGAGGACGAGCGTGCCACACCCACAGCCTGGTCACTCACCGGCCGCGGGTGCGGCTTGACGGTCTGGATGACGGCCGCGGTCTCCTTGACGGAGGCGATGCTCTTCTCCGGCGGCTTGACCTTCTTGAACTTGGACACGGCGATCAGCGCGAGCAGACCCGCGAACAGCAGGAACGCCACGCCGACGATGAGGAAGGACCAGGCGAGGCCGAGCCCGAGGTTGTGGATCCCGTACGCCGCGGCGAAGCTCAGCACCGGCAGGGAGAAGAGGGCGAACACGCCGGCGATCGAGATGGCGATGCCGCCGGTGGCCCCCCGGCGGGCGTCTTCGCGGAGCTCCGCCTTGGCGAGGGCGATCTCGTCGTGCACCAGGGCGGACATCTCGGCGGTGGCCGAGGCGACCAGCTGGCCGAGTGTGCGCTCGGCTCCTTGCGCCCCTTGGTCCACTGCGGTCATCGCTCTCTCCCTCTGTCGTCGGCCGGCGGCTGTCCCCCGTCGGTCACTGCGTCAGTTCAGATCATGCCGGACGGTCGCCGCCGCCGCTGGACCCGGCCGCCCCTTCGGCCGGCGCGGCGGTCGGTGCGGCGGCCTTGCGGCGGTGCTCCGCGGCCTTCTCCTCGTGGATCCGCGCCATCCGCAGGTGGTAGTCCGGGTTGTGTTCCTCGTAGATGTCCGGGATGCCGTCGCGGTCCTCGTCGCGCTCCTCGGTCTCGGTCAGCGCCCGGTACGTGCGGTCGCGCAGCTTGAGCAGGACGCAGGCGACGGTCGCGGCGATGAAGGAGCCGATCAGCACGGCGGCCTTGACCTCGTCCGTGAGGACCGGGTCGCCGGCGAACGCGAGCTCGCCGATCAGCAGGGAGACCGTGAAGCCGATGCCGGCGAGGGAAGCCACGGCGAGCACGTCGGGCCAGGCGAGGTCTTCGCCCAGTTCGGCCCGGGTGAAGCGGGCGGCCAGCCAGGTGCCGCCGAAGATGCCCACCGTCTTGCCGACGACCAGGCCGAGGACGACGCCGAGGGGCTCGGGCCGGGTGAAGACCTGGCCGATGGCGTCGCCGGAGAGGGCGACCCCGGCGGAGAGGAGCGCGAAGAGGGGGACGGCGAGGCCGGCCGAGAGGGGGCGGACCAGGTGCTCGATGTGCGCGCCGGGGGAGTGCTCCTCGCCCTCCCGGCGGGTGCAGCGCAGCATCAGGCCCATGGCGACGCCGGCGATGGTCGCGTGGACGCCGCTGTTGTACATCAGGCCCCAGATGACGAGGGCGAGCGGGACGTACACGTACCAGCCGCGCACGCCCCTGCGCAGCAGGAACCAGAACAGGACCAGGCCGAGGAGCGCCCCGCCTAGGTGCGGGAAGCTGATGTCACTGGTGAAGAAGACCGCGATGATCAGGATCGCGAAGAGGTCGTCGACGACGGCGAGGGTCAGCAGGAAGGCGCGCAGGGCGGACGGCAGCCAGGTGCCGATGACCGCGAGGACGGCGAGGGCGAAGGCGATGTCGGTGGCGGTCGGGACCGCCCAGCCGCCCGTCGATCCGCCGCCGACGACGTTGACGAGGACGTAGACCAGCGCGGGCGTGGCCATGCCGCAGACGGCGGCGATCACCGGGAGCGCGGCCGCCTTGGGGTCGCGCAGGTCGCCCGCGACGAGCTCGCGCTTGAGCTCGATGCCGGCGACGAAGAAGAAGACGGCGAGCAGGCCGTCGGCCGCCCAGTGCTGGAGGGACAGGTCGAGACCGAGGGCGGCCGGGCCGATGTGGAAGGTGCGGACGGCCTCGTAGCTGTCGCCGAAGGCGGGGATGTTGGCCCACAGCAACGCGGTGACCGCGGCCACGAGGAGCAGGACGCCGCCGACCGTCTCGGTGCGCAGGGCATCGGCCACGAAACGCCGCTCGGGCAGCGAGAGGCGGCCGAGGAACGTGCGGCTGGGGTGGTCGGTGGAGCGGGGCGCGGCCACGAGCGGACACCTCCGGGGTGGGACGGCATGACGGAACTCGTTGCCGACCAGACTTCCCGGCGCTCCTGCGCTTCTTTACGTTTCCCTCACCGTACAGGAGCACGCAGGAACGAACAGGACGATCATCACCTTATTCGCGAAAGGGGCATCCGGCGCGACGCGCTGGATGCCCCTTTCGGGCTCGGGCCCCTGCCGGGCGGTCCCTGCCGGTCCCTGCCGGGCCGTGCCCGGCCCGGGCTCAGTCCTCGCTGCCGGCCGTGGGCAGCTTGCTCTGGATGAGGTCCATGACCGAGGAGTCGGTCAGCGTGGTGACGTCGCCGAGCTCGCGGTTCTCCGCCACGTCGCGCAGCAGACGGCGCATGATCTTGCCGGAGCGGGTCTTGGGCAGCTCCGCGACGGGCAGGACGCGCTTCGGCTTGGCGATGGGCCCGAGGGTGGCGCCCACGTGGTTGCGGAGGTCCGCGACCAGGTTCTCGTCCTCGCTGGCGGTGCCGCGCAGGATGACGAAGGCGACGATGGCCTGGCCGGTGGTCTCGTCGGCGGCGCCCACGACGGCCGCCTCGGCGACCGCGGGGTGCGAGACGAGCGCCGACTCCACCTCGGTGGTGGAGATGTTGTGGCCGGAGACCAGCATCACGTCGTCCACCCGGCCCAGCAGCCAGATGTCGCCGTCCTCGTCCTTCTTGGCGCCGTCGCCTGCGAAGTAGCGACCCTCGAAGCGGGACCAGTAGGTGTCCACGAAGCGCTGGTCGTCACCCCAGATGGTGCGCAGCATCGACGGCCACGGCTCGGTGAGGACCAGGTAGCCGCCACCGCCGTTCGGGACCTCGCGGCCCTCGTCGTCCACGACCGTGGCGCCGATGCCGGGCAGAGCGCGCTGCGCCGAACCGGGCTTGGTCTCCGTGACACCGGGCAGCGGGGAGATCATCATCGCGCCGGTCTCGGTCTGCCACCAGGTGTCCACGATCGGGCAGCGGTCGCCGCCGATGTGCTTGCGGTACCAGATCCAGGCCTCGGGGTTGATCGGCTCGCCGACCGAGCCGAGCACGCGCAGGCTCGACAGGTCGAACTTCGCGGGGATGTCGTCGCCCCACTTCATGAACGTACGGATCGCGGTGGGTGCGGTGTACAGGATGGTGACGCCGTACTTCTGCACGACCTCCCAGAACCGGCCCTGGTGCGGGGTGTCCGGGGTGCCCTCGTACAGCACCTGCGTGGCGCCGTTGGAGAGCGGCCCGTAGACGATGTACGAGTGGCCGGTCACCCAGCCGATGTCGGCGGTGCACCAGTAGACGTCGGTCTCCGGCTTGAGGTCGAAGACCGCGTGGTGGGTGTACGAGGCCTGCGTCAGGTAGCCGCCGGAGGTGTGGAGGATGCCCTTGGGCTTACCCGTGGTCCCCGAGGTGTAGAGGATGAACAGCGGGTGCTCGGCGTCGAAGGCCTGCGGGGTGTGTTCGGCGGACTGGCGGCCGACCGTCTCGTCCCACCACAGGTCGCGGCCCTCGGTGAAGGCGGTCTCCTGGCCGGTGCGGCGCACCACGAGCACGTGCTCGACCTGCGGGCACTTGGCGACGGCCTCGTCGATGGCGGGCTTGAGCGCCGAGGGCTTGCCGCGGCGGTAGCCGCCGTCGGCGGTGATGACCAGCTTCGCGTCGGCGTCCTGGATGCGGGAGGCCACGGCGTCGGCGGAGAAGCCGCCGAAGACCACCGAGTGCGCGGCACCGATCCGGGCGCAGGCGAGCATCGCCACGACGGCCTCGGGGATCATCGGCAGGTAGACGGCGACCCGGTCGCCGGCCCCGACGCCCAGTTCGGTCAGAGCGTTGGCGGCCCGCGAGACCTCGTCCTTGAGCTCGGCGTAGGTGATCGCGCGGCTGTCGCCGGGCTCGCCCTCGAAGTGGAGGGCGACGCGGTCGCCGTTGCCGGCCTCGACGTGCCGGTCCACACAGTTGTACGCGACGTTCAGCTTGCCGTCCGCGAACCACTTGGCGAAGGGCGGATTGGTCCAGTCGAGGGTCTCGGTCGGCTCCACCGCCCAGGTCAGGCGGCGGGCCTGCGCGGCCCAGAAGCCCAGCCGGTCCGCCTCGGCCTCTGCGTACGCCGTCGTCGTCACGTTGGCGGCGGCGGCCAGATCGGCGGGCGGTGCGAACCGCCGCTCCTCCTTGAGCAGATTGGCCAGGCTCTCGTTGCTCACGACATCTCCCTTTCCCAGGGTGTCCGTTGTGTCCCCGGGCATAGCTCATCAGTCGGACGCCCAGGTGACAAGGGCTCGCCCAGAATTGGTTTAGACCTATAACACGCCGGGGCCACGCGCGCGAGTGCCCCCTCCCGCTGCAGGATGCGGGAAGGGGGCGGTCGGTTGCATGGATACCGGAGGGTAGCCGTTCTGGACGCCCTGGATTCAGGCGTGTTGGCCGACAGTGTCAAAAACCCGACAGTCGAAAAAATCCTCCCCCTCCGACAGCAGGTACGCCTGGGCCTCGCCCACGTGGAAGTACATTCCGTGCAGCTCCAGCGTGCCGTCGGCAAGTCGCCGGGCCACCGACTCGTGCGCCCTGAGGTGCTCCAGCTGCTGCACCACGTTGGTCAGGCACAGCTGTTCGACGGCGTCCGCGGGGAGCCGGCCCGAGATCCGGGCCCAGGCGTGGTGACGGCTGTCCATCCGCCGCAGGCTGGGCCGGCCGTGGCGCAGCCACCGGCTCAGCGGGGTCACCGGATCCCCCGGGGCCGAGTTGAGCAGGGCCTGCATGGCACCGCAGCCGGAGTGCCCGCACACCGTGATGCTGTCCACCCGCAGCACGTCCACCGCGTACTCGATGGCCGCCGCGACGGAGTCGTCCGCAGTCTCGGCGCCCGGCAGGGGGACCAGGTTGCCGACGTTGCGGACGGTGAACAGGTCGCCCGGACCGCTGGCCGTGATCATGCTGGTCACGAGGCGGGAGTCGGCGCAGGTCAGGAAGAGCTGGGAGGGCCGCTGCCCCTCACGGGCCAGGCGGGCGAGCTCGTCGCGGACGTGCGGGGCGGTGTCGCGCTGGAAGGCGGTGATGCCGCTGGCCAGCCGGCCGGCGCCCCGGCTGCGCGGGGCCGGGGCCCGGTGGTCGCAGTGGTTCTTCCACGGGGTCCAGGGCCGGCAGCAGTGGTGGCCGCCCCGCTGCGTGCTGAGCTCGCCGCCCGTCCCGGGCGCGATGTCGGGCCGGTCGCCCGCGGACCCGACACCGTGCGGCCGGTCGCCGTCCGGTTCGTCGGCGCCCCCCAGGGCGGCGGCGCCGTGGGCCCCCTCGGCCGGGCGACCCCTCACCTCCAGCGAACCGCCGTGCGCCAGATGCGAGTCCTGCCAGTCCTGCAGCGTCTCGTACGCGGCGTGGTCCATGAACGAGCCGTCCAGCTTGATGACGACGTGCCCCTTGTGCGGGATCTGGTTCAGCGTCCGGCTCAGCCGCGGCACCGCGAGGAAGGTCAACTGCCCGCGCACCCACACCTGGTGTACGCCGTCCAGCTCCTCCACCGTGATCCGGGTCCGGGTCAGCCGGTGCAGGGCCACGGCCACGGCCACCGCGATGCCGATGGCGACGCCTTCCAGGACGCCGCCGAGCACCACCGCCACGACCGTCGTGGCGTACACCAGGAACTCCCGGTGCCGGGTGACGTTGCGCATATGCGTGATGCTGACCATCTGCACCCCGACCGCCATCACGAGCGCGGCCAGCGCCGCCAGCGGGATCAGGTCGAGGACCGGGACCAGCAGCGCGGCCGCGAGCACCACCCACAAGCCGTGCAACACGGCCGATTTCCGGCTGGTCGCCCCGGACTTGACGTTGGCCACGCTGCGTACCGCCACACCGGTGATCGGCAGTCCGCCGCAGGCTCCGGAGACGATGTTCGCCGCGCCCTGGCCGCGTAGCTCCCGGTCGAGGTGGGCGCGCGGCGGCCGGTCGGCCGTGCGCCGCTCGGAGGCGATCAGCTTGTCCGTGGCGACGGCGGAGAGCAGGGATTCCACGCTGCCGACCAGGGTGATCGTCAGGACGGCGGCGACGAGTCCGAGGGCCGGGCCCTCGGGCAGCTCGGGCAGGGCGTGGCTGCGCCAGGACGGCAGGTCCACCCGGGGCAGGCTGAGCCCGGCGAATGTCGCGCAGGCGGTGGCCGTGGCGACTGCGGCGAGCGCGGCCGGCACCTTGCGCAGGGCCCGGCCCGGCCGCCCGGGGAGCCGCGGCCAGCCGAGCAGCACGACCAGGGTCAGCACGCTCACGCCGAGGGCGGTCGGGTGGATGTTGGCCAACTGGCTCGGCAGGCCCTGGACATTGGCCACGGGGGAGCTCTGCGGGGTGCCGCCGAGGACGATGTGCAGCTGGGCCAGGGCGATGGTGACCCCGATGCCCGCGAGCATGCCGTGCACGATGGCGGGGCTCACCATCAGCGCGGACCGGGCGGTGCGCAGGGCGGCGAGTCCGAGCTGGCAGCAGCCCGCGAGCACGGTGATGGCGCAGGTCGTGCGCCATCCGTAGTGCTGGATCAACTCCGCGGTGACGACGGTGAGTCCGGCGGCGGGGCCGCTGACCTGGAGTGGTGCGCCGCCCAGGCATCCGACCACGATGCCGCCCGCGGCCGCGGCCACGAGGCCGGCCTGGAGCGGGGCGCCGGTGGCCAGTGCGATGCCGAGGGAGAGCGGAAGGGCGATGAGGAACACGGTCAGGGAGGCGGAGACGTCCGCCGCGAGGTCGGTTCGGGCCCTCTTGCCGTGCGTGTTGCCTAGCTCGTCGGAGGGGCGCTTGGGGAAGGTGGCTGTCACGGGTCCCGTCTCCTCTGTGAGGGATGAAGCGGCGGGAAGTGGCGTAAATCCATGAGAAGTATCAACACTCAGTAAACGAAAGGTAATGGAAGGTAAAGCTCTACGGAAGGTAATACGGGCAAATGGCTCAGAGAATCCCACTCATGGGTGATTAAGCATTTTGTACGGCTTGTCACACCTTCTCCGGGGCGGGTCGCGTGGGACGTTGCGGCGCGGAAGCGAAGTCCCGCGGTGCAACTGGAGGAGAGGTGGGCGGATGATCGCCGCCACGAAGAAGACCGCCGGCGGCCTGGTCGCCATGGCCCTGGTCCTGGGGGCGGCCGGCTGCAGCAGTTCGGAGTCCGCCCGCCCCCGACCGAAGAAGGGTGCGGCCGCCCCGCAGGCCCCCGCCAGGGTGAACCGGCCCATCGGCGACGGCTCGACCGCGTACACCGGCCCGCAGCCGAACGTGCAGAAGGCGCAGAGGCTGAAGCCCGGCGAGAAGCCGCCCCAGTTCGTGGTGTTCTCGTGGGACGGGGCCGGCGAGGACAGTCAGAAGCTCTTCTCGCACTTCCGCGAGGTCGGCAAGAAGTACAACGCCCGGATGACGTACTTCCTCAGCGGCGTGTACCTGCTGCCGCAGGAGAAACGTTCCCTCTATACCGCCCCGCAGCATGACCCCGGCCGCTCCGACATCGGCTTCGGCGACCTCCAGGGCATCAAGGACACCACCGTGCAGCTCCGCGCCGCATGGCTGGAGGGCAACGAGATCGGCACCCACTTCAACGGCCACTTCTGCGGCCCCGACGGCGGCGTCGGCACCTGGTCCGTCGAGGAGTGGAAGAGCGAGATCAACCAGGCCAAGTCCTTCGTTAAGAACTGGAAGACCAACGCCGGCCTGCAGGACGTGCCGGCGCTCCCCTTCGACTACGACAAGGAGCTCATCGGCGCCCGCACCCCCTGTCTCGAAGGCCAGAAGAACTTCATGCTCGCGGCCAAGGAGATGGGCGGCTTCCGCTACGACTCCAGCGGCATCAGCAAGCAGATCTGGCCGCAGAAGACCGACGGCCTCTGGGACCTGCCGCTGCAGCTCGTGCCCCTGCCCGGCCGCGCCTTCGACACCCTGAGCATGGACTACAACTACATGGTCAACCAGTCCGGGACGACCACCCAGGGCGACCCCGCCCAGCACGCCTACTGGGGCAATCAGATGCGCGACGGCCTGCTCCAGGCCTTCGAACGGGCCTACGGGGGCAACCGCGCGCCCCTGATCATCGGCAACCACTTCGAGTCCTGGAACGGCGGCACCTACATGCGCGCCGTCGAGGAGACCATCAAGACCGTCTGCACCCGCCCGGACGTCCGCTGCGTGCCCTTCCGCGAGCTCGCCGACTGGCTGGACGCACAGGACCCGAAGGTCCTGGAGCGGCTGCGCACCCTCGACGTCGGCGAAGCGCCGAAGGAGGGCTGGACGAAGTTCCTGACGGCGGGGCCGCCGGTCAAGCCGACCGCCCCCACCGGGGTCAAGCCGGCTGCGGAGCCGGACGCGGAGCCGACCGCAGCGGCTGCGGGTGAGGGCTGAGCGCTCCCGACGCCCCGCCGGCCTCTTCCCGCAGGACGAATCCGGGGTCGACCTGGGCCGCCAGGTCGACCCCGGTCTTCGCGTTGCCCCAGCTCTGCGCGTTCCGCAGGTGGAAGTGCACCATCTGCGCCGTGTACCGCTCCCAGTCGCGCAGGGCGTACGAGCCGTCGGCCGCCTCCCGCAGGACCTCCAGGGCCTGCCGGTTGTCCGCCTCCAACTGCCCGAACGCGGGCGGCCGTCCCTTCTCCATCGCCCGCACCCAGTCCGACTGCCCGACCGTGACCAGCAGGTCCTCGCCCACCTCGTCCCGCAGGAACGCGACGTCGTCCGGGCCCTGCACCTTGTTGCCGACCACCTTGAGCGCGATCCCGAAGTCCCGGGCGTACTCGGTGTACTGGCGGTAGACGGAGACGCCCTTGCGCGTCGGCTCGGCGACGAGGAACGTCACGTCGAACCGGGTGAACATGCCCGAGGCGAAGGAGTCCGAGCCGGCGGTCATGTCGACGACGACGTACTCGTCCGGCCCGTCGACCAAGTGGTTGAGGCAGAGCTCCACCGCCCCCACCTTGGAGTGGTAGCAGGCCACCCCCAGGTCCGACTCGGTGAACGGCCCGGTCGCCATCAGCCGTACGGGCCTCCCGTCGAGCGGCACCGGGCGCGCGCAGGCCTCGTAGACCGGGTTGTCCTCGGTCACCCGCAGCAGGCGCGAGCCGGTGCCCGGCGGCGTCGTCTTGATCATCGAATCGGCCGACGCGATCCGCGGGTTGGAGCCCCGCAGGTACTCCTTGATCAGCGGCAGGTGCGCGCCGAGGGCCGGCAGTGCGGCCGCCTGCTCCTCGTCGAGGCCGAGCGCGGCGCCCAGGTGCTGGTTGATGTCGGCGTCCACCGCCACGACCGGAGCGCCGGCCGCGGCGAGGTGGCGGATGAACAGGGAGGACAGCGTCGTCTTGCCGCTGCCGCCCTTTCCCACGAAAGCGATCTTCATGTTCACGAAGCGTAGCCGCTCGATCGCTTTGGGTGGCGCATCCGAGTGAAGAAGACCACTCCAAGGAGGGGTCGGTGCTATGGGTGTCGAGTGCGTAGGCTCCCTACTTATGAGTAGCGCTGCCGACCCGCTGGCCGCCCTGGGTTCGCTCCCGGGCGTCGCCGAGACCGTGGACTCCGTACGCAAGGCCGTGGACCGGGTCTACGGGCACCGGATCATGCGCCGCCGCAGCGCGGAGCTCACCTCGGAAGCCGCCCTGCGCGCGGCCCGCGGGAGCGCGGCGCTGTCCGGGGCGGACTGGGCGCTGGAGGAGGTGCGCCGTCGGACCGACTTCGGCGCGGATCCCGAGGCGCGGACCGTCGGGGCCGCCCTGCGACTCACGGCCGAGGCCGGGCAGCTGCTGAGCATCTGGCGGCAGTCGCCGCTGCGCGTGCTCGCCCGCCTGCACCTGGTGGCCTCCGGATCGACGGCCGACGGCGACGTGGTGGGCCGCCCCCGCCTGGCCGGCGAGCCGGTGGACGAGCCCCTGATCGAGCAGCCGCTGCCCTCCGCCGACGAGGTCGCCGGCCGGCTGGACGGCCTGTCGCGGCTGGTGATCGCGGGTACTGCCGCCCCGGCGCTGGTGCTGTCGGCGGTGGTGCACGGGGAGCTGCTGGCGCTGCGCCCGTTCGCCTCGCACAACGGGCTGGTCGCGCGGGCGGCCGAGCGCATCGTGCTGATCAACAGCGGTCTCGACCCGAAGGCGATCTGCCCGGCGGAGGTCGGCCACGCGGAGCTGGGGCGGGAGGCGTACCTGGCGGCCTTCGCCGGCTACGTGTCCGGGACCGCGCAGGGGATGGCGCAGTGGATCGCACACTGCGGGCGGGCCGTGGAGCTGGGTGTCCGTGAGACGACGGCGGTCTGCGAGGCCCTGCAGCGCGGCGCCGCGTAGGGGGCCCGGACGCAGGGTTGCGGCGACACCGTCTTGCTGTGGTGTCGCCGCTGGCATTCACGCCCAGTTACCAAGCGTCCTCGATATGTGCCCATCAGGTCGGGGTCTTTGCCCGGTTACCTGGTGCGGCTGGCCCGTAATCGACGGGTCGACGTCGCGTGGGTGCTCGGCGTTCCTGCATTCGGTCCGTGGGCCTCTACTGCGTTCTAAAGATGATCCTCTCGGATGTTCTTCGGTCTCGCGGGCCGTGACTCCTTTGTACTCCGCTTCGGTGGCAAGCGGAACCCCTGGCTGCTTTTTTTACTTTCCGGGATGATCACGGGCGAACCGGACAGGTGATGTCGGTGCAGGTCGGGGCCCCGGCCCAGGCGCGGAGGATCGGCTCGGGGGTGTCTGCGGGCTCAGGCGGAGGCGGCGGCTGCGGCGGCACCCGCGGCCCCAGCGGCCAGCGCGCCGGAGCGGCGCCGGTTCGCGTACCAGACGAGCCCGGCGGTGGCCGCGGCCGCGCCCACCGCCGCCGCGGCGACCAGTGCCGGGCGGGCGGGCATGGACAGCCCGGGGAGCCGCTGCTTCAGCCGCACCGGCCGGTTGAACACCAGCACCGGCCACTCACGCGCCACCGCCTCGCGCCGCAGCGCGCGGTCGGGGTTGACGGCGTGGGGGTGGCCGACGGCCTCCAGCATCGGGATGTCGGTCACCGAGTCGCTGTACGCGTAGCACCGGGACAGGTCGTAGCCCTCGGATTCGGCCAGCTCCCGGACGGCCTCGGCCTTGGTGGGGCCGTACGCGTAGTACTCCACCTCGCCGGTGAAACAGCCGTCCTCGCCGATGACCATCCGCGTGGCGACGACCCGGTCCGCCCCGAGCATCTCGCCGATCGGCTCGACCACCTCCGCGCCGGACGTCGAGACGATCACCACGTCGCGGCCCGCGGTGTGGTGGGCCTCGATGAGGGACGCGGCCTCGTCGTAGATCAGGGGGTCGATGAGGTCGTGCAGCGTTTCGGCGACGATCTCGCGCACCTGCTGCACGTTCCACCCCTTGCACAGCCCGGACAGGTACTCCCGCATCCGCTCCATCTGGTCGTGGTCGGCGCCGCCGACCAGGTAGATGAACTGGGTGTACGCGGTGCGCAGTACGGCCCGGCGGTTGATCAGACCACCGTGGTAGAAGGACTTGCTGAACGTCAGAGTGCTTGACTTCGCAATGACCGTCTTGTCCAGGT
Organism: Streptomyces sp. NPDC127106; assembly: GCF_042677605.1. Lineage (NCBI taxonomy): Bacteria > Bacillati > Actinomycetota > Actinomycetes > Kitasatosporales > Streptomycetaceae > Streptomyces > Streptomyces sp. NPDC127106. Next base: position 95,187 of record NZ_JBHXTC010000012.1, read on the forward strand.
CGAAGAAGGCTGCGGTGCGGGGCGACGAGTGCGGCAAGGGCTGGATTTCCACGCCCCGAGCATATGCGCCCACCATTCGGCGTAAGGTGTGGCGCGTGGGTTTGCCTGAGAGGGCTCTCGGGTACACCATGGAAGTCACGGATCGTTCGCGACCGTGCTAACCCGGTCTGGCTCCTCCCCCCCCGAGTCGGACCGTGGGGACGACCCCCGCTCTCCCCCCCGGCGGGGGTCGTCGCATGTCCGGACGCGGTTCGCGTCCTCGCCTCCCGTATCGAGTACCCATCCGTCCGGCCCCCCTTCCTCGGTGGGCCTGCGTGGTGGAGGCCCTCACCCCTTCAGACTCGTCACGGTGCGTAGCGGTTCCGCCGCGCTCCGGAACTCACCTGTTGGAGTGACGGAGTTATTCACAAGGCTCCCGATGTCCACGGTTTTCGAGCAAGATCCACTTCTTTTTCCGGATCGCTGCACGGTGATTCCGGCCGCGAAGTCCGCGGCGATGGCATTTGCCGTGAGAAGGGGGCGGAGATCGTGGCTGGATCGAAGTCGTGTGAACTGCGCGAGCGCGTCGGATCGGACGGAATCAGGCCAGTGGCTCCGGAGGGCGGGCCGACGCCCGCGGCCGGCCGGCCACTGATCATCACCGAGGACCCGTTGCTCCTCGACGACCTGCTGCGGCTCTGCGCGGCAGCCGGCGCCGAGCCGCACGTGCACCACGCGGTGCCTGGGCCGAGCGGCGACGGCGACGTCGGCGTCGGCGTCGGCTGGAGCAGCGCGGGGCCGCTGGGAAGCGGCGACGGGCCGCCCGACGGCACCGGCGGCCCGGCCGGAAGCCTCGGGTGGGAGTCCGCCCCGCTCGTCCTCGTCGGGGACGACGCCGCCCGCCGGGTGCGCGGTGCACCGCGCCGGCCCGGAGTGCTGCTCGTCGGCAGGGACCTGGACGACCCCCTCGTGTGGCAGCGCGCGGTGGAGATCGGCGCCGAGGAGGTGCTGCCGCTGCCCGACGCCGAGAGCCTGCTCGTCGACCGCATCGCGGACGTGGTCGAAGGGGCGGGGAAGAGCGCCCTGGCCGTCGGCGTCATCGGCGGCAGCGGCGGTGCCGGGGCCTCCACCCTCGCGTGCGCCCTGGCCGTCAGGGCCGCCCGGGCCGGCGAGCGCACCGTCCTCATCGACGGCGACCCGCTCGGCGGAGGCATCGACGTGCTGCTCGGCGGCGAGAGCGCCGAGGGACTGCGCTGGCCGGACCTCGCCGGTTCCCGCGGCAGGGTCGGCGCGGGGGCCCTGGAGGAGTCCCTGCCCGAACTGCACGCGCTGCGCGTGCTGAGCTGGGACCGCGGAGACCGGGTGGTGGTGCCGCCCGCCGCGATGCGCTCGGTGGTGGCCGCCGCGCGCCGCCGGGGCGGGGTCGTGGTGGTGGACCTGCCCCGCAGGGTGGACGAGGCCGCCGCCGAGGCACTGGCCCAGCTCGACCTGGTGCTGATGGTGGTACCGGGCGAACTGCGGGCGGTGGCCGCGGCCGGCCGGGTCGCGGCCGGGGTGCGGATGGCGGCCCGCGACGTGCGCGTCGTCGTACGGGGACGGCCACCGGGCGGGCTCGACGCCGAAGCGGTCGCCGGCCTGCTGGGGGTGCCGCTGGCCGGGGAGGTGCCGGTCGAGGTGGGGCTGCCCGGGCGGGTCGCCGAGGGGGAGCCGCCGGGCGCGCACGGGCGGAGCGCGCTGGCCCGGTTCTGCGACGGATTCTGGCGGCGGGTCCTCGGCCCGGCCGCCGACCGGGGGGTGACGGCATGAGCGCGGTGCTCCTGGACGCGGTGCGCCGGCGGCTCGCCGAGACCGGGGCGGAGCCGACCCCGGCCCGGGTGGCGGCGGCCCTGCGGGCCCAGGGCCGGCTGCTGGGTGACGCGGAGGTGCTGGGTGCCGCGGCCGAGCTGCGGTCCGAACTGGTCGGCGCCGGCCCGCTGGAGGCACTGCTCGCCGATCCCGAGGTCACCGATGTGCTGGTGGCGGCCCCGGACCGGGTGTGGGTGGACCGGGGCGGCGGGTTGGAGCTGACCGGGGTGACCTTCGCCGACGCCGACGCCGTGCGCAGGCTCGCCCAGCGGCTGGCCGCGGTCGCGGGGCGCCGCCTGGACGACGCCCGCCCCTGGGTGGACGCCCGGCTGCCGGACGGCACCCGGCTGCATGCGGTGCTGCCCCCGGTCGCGGTCGGCTCGGCCTGCCTGTCGCTGCGGGTGGTGCGGCCCAGGGCGTTCACCTTGGACGAACTGGTCGCGGCGGGGACGCTCCCGCCCGGCGGCCAGCGGCTGCTGCGGGACATGGTGGCGGCCCGGCTGTCGTTCCTCGTCTCCGGTGGGACGGGCACGGGCAAGACCACCCTGCTCAGCGCCTTGCTCGGGCTCGTCGGACCCGGCGAGCGGATCGTCCTGGCCGAGGACTCCGCCGAGTTGCGCCCCGACCACCCCCATGTGGTGCGGCTGGAGACCCGGCCCGCCAACCAGGAGGGTGCGGGTCTGGTCACCCTCGCCGATCTCGTCCGGCAGGCGCTGCGGATGCGGCCGGACCGGCTGGTCGTCGGCGAGGTCCGCGGCAGTGAAGTGGCGGACCTGCTGGCCGCCTTGAACACGGGCCATGAAGGCGGCTGCGGCACCGTCCACGCGAATGCCGCCGGGCACGTCCCGGCCCGGCTGGAGGCGCTCGGAACCGCCGCGGGCCTCGACCGGGCCGCCCTGCACAGCCAGTTGGCGGCCGCGCTGACCCTGGTGATCCACCTGGTCCGGGACCGGGCCGGGCGGCGCCGGGTGGCCGAGGTGCACGTGCTGGAGCGGGATGCCGCCGGGCTGGTGGTCACCGTACCGGCACTGCGCTGGTCGACCCGCGGGTTCGTGCGGGAGTCCGGCTGGGAGCGGCTCGGGCCGCTGCTGGGAGGTGCGCGGTGAGCGGCGCGGCGGCGGTACCGGTGCCCGTGTTCGCCGGGGTGCTGTGCGCCGGGACGGCCGCCTGGGCGCTGGCCGGGGGAGACCGGGTGTCCCGGCGGGCCCGGCTGGTGCTCGCGGGAGCCGGGCCCGCGGTGCCCGGCGGGCCGGTGTACCGGGAGCGGCTGCTGGCCGCCGTCAGGGTGCGGGCCGGCCGCTGGCGGGAGTGGGCCTGCCTCGGGGCGGGGATCGTGGTCGCGCTGCTGGGCGGCTCGGTGATCCCGCTGGTGGCGGGTGCCGCGGCGGTGCCCCTGGTGCGGCGCTGGCTCGCCGGCCGGCAGCGGGAGCGGGAGCGTTCCGCGCGGGCCGCCGGGGTGATCGTGCTGTGCGGGGCGGCGGTGGGCGAGCTGCGGGCCGGTGCCCAGCCCGGTCAGGCCCTGACGGCGGCGTTGCGCCGGACGGCCACGGGCCCGGGCGGCCCGGGCCCGTCGGAGACGGCGGTGCTGGCCGCCGCCGCGTTCGGTGGGGACGTTCCCGCCGCCCTGCGCCAGGCGGCGCGGGAGCCCGGAGCGGAAGGGCTGGCCGGGATGGCCGCCTGCTGGCGGATCTCGGTGGACGGTGGCGCGGGCCTGGCCGCCGGACTCGACCGGCTGGAAGGGGCGCTGCGGGCCGAGCGGGACCGGCGGGAGTCCCTGCGCGCCCAGCTGGCCGGGGCCCGGTCGACGGCGGCGGTGCTCGCCCTGCTGCCGCTGGTCGGTCTGCTGATCGGCACCGGGCTCGGGGCGGATCCGCTGCGCGTGCTGCTGCACACCCCGGTCGGATGGGGGTGCCTGCTGGCCGGCGGGGTGCTGGAGGGGCTCGGGCTGCTGTGGTGCCGGCGGATCGTACGGGCGGGGGAGCGGTGATGGGCGCGGTCCACAGGCTGGGGACAGCGCTGTGCCTGGCGCTGGCGGTGCTCGGTACCGCGTCCGCGGTCGGGGCACACGTCCGGGCGCGGGCGGCCCGCCGCAGGATCGCCGCGCTGCTGCCGGCGGGGCACCGGCGGAGGCGGTCGCCCGTCCTCGGGGCGCGGATACGGGGCCTCGCGGCGCAGTGGTGGGGCCCGGTGGGGGTGCTGTCGGCGGTGTGGGTGCTGGTCGGTGGGGCGCTCGGGGTGGCGGCGGGCTGCGCCGCGGCAGCCGGGATGTGGTGGCTGCGGCGCCGGGCGCCGGGCCCGGCGGACGCAGCCGGCGCGGAGGGGGAGGAGGCGGTTCGTCAGCTGCCTTTCGCGGCCGATTTGTTGGCCGCCTGCCTGGCGGCCGGGGCCGGGCCGGTCGAGGCCGCCGAGGCGGTGGGGGAGTCGCTGGGCGGTCCTGTCGGCGAGCGGCTGGCGTTGGCCGGGGCGGAGGTGCGGCTCGGCGGTGAACCGGGCGCGGCCTGGGGGAGGTTGGCGCGGATACCGGGCGCGGAGGCGCTCGCCGCGTGCCTGGAGCGGGCCGCGCGGACGGGGGCGCCGGCGGCGGAGCCGGTCGCCCGGCTGGCGACGGCCCTGCGGGAGGAGCGGTCCCGGCAGGCGACCGCGCGGGCGCAGCGGGCGGCGGTGCTCGTCACCGCGCCGGTGGGGCTGTGCTTCCTCCCCGCGTTCCTCGCGGTCGGAGTGGCGCCCGTGGTGATCGGAATGGCCTCGGGCCTTCTCTCCGGAACGTGAGATCACGAAACCTGTCCGGGGTGGAAATCAGAACTGAGATCACGTCAAGAACGAATATCAACGGGAGGTTGTCATGAGGATCATCTGGTTTCGCGTGCAGGCGGCGATCGGCGGCCGGGCGGGCGATGCGGGGATGTCCACGTCCGAATACGCCATGGGCACGATCGCGGCGTGTGCATTCGCGGCCGTTCTGTACAAGGTGGTGACGAGCGACGTGGTGTCCACGGCACTCCAGTCGACCATCGGGAAGGCGCTCGATGTGCCGTTCTGAGGGAATGCCGCGGCGTATCGCAGGGGGGCGAACTGACCGGGGATACGTGACGGCGGAGGCCGCGCTGGTCATTCCCGCACTGGTGTTGTTCGCGGCTCTGCTGGTGTGGGCGCTGATGGCGGCAGCCGCGCAGATCCGCTGTGTGGACGCGGCCCGGGCCGGTGCCCGGGCGGCGGCCCGGTCGGAGCCTGTGGACCAGGCGGTGGCGGCGGCCCGGGCGGCTGCTCCGCCCGGGGCCGAGGTGGCGGTGGAACGGGTGGGGGACCTGTGGCGGGTGCGGGTGGCGGCGCCGGCGCCGGGACCGGGCGGGCTGCCGGTACGGCTCGGGGCCCTGGTGGTGGCCCTGGCCGAGGACAGCGTGGGGCCACCGCCATGAGGGGCGACCGGGGCTCGGCCACGGTCTGGGCGGCACTGGTGGCGACCGTGCTGGGGGCGGTGTTCGGCGGGGTGCTCCTGCTCGGGCAGGCGGTGCTCGCCCGCCACCGCGCGGCGGCCGCAGCCGACCTGGCGGCCCTGGCCGCGGCGGCAACGTGGGCGCACGGCCCGGAGACCGCCTGCGCCGCCGCCCGCCGGGTCGCCCGGGCCCAGGCCGCCGACCTGTCCGCCTGCACGATCCGGGGCGAGGTGGCCGAGGTGGCCGCCCGAACCGTGGCCGGCCCCTTCCGGCCCGCGATCACCGCCCGGGCCGGCCCGCCGTCGGAGCCGGGCAGGGCCGCGGACGGGGCGGGTGACGGGGGTCAGGTGGCTGCCGACAGCAGGCGGGTCAGCAGGCGGACGGCGCCGCGCTTGTGGAGGGGGTCGTTGCCGTTGCCGCATTTGGGGGACTGGATGCAGGACGGGCAGCCGGCCTCGCACTCGCAGGCGGCGATGGCGTCGCGGGTGGCCGTCAGCCAGGCCCGGGCCGTGTGGAAGGCCCGCTCGGCGAAGCCGGCCCCGCCGGGGTGGCCGTCGTACACGAAGACGGTGGGCAGGAGCGTGTCCGGGTGCAGCGGGACGGAGACCCCGCCGATGTCCCAGCGGTCGCAGGTGGCGAACAGCGGGAGGAGGCCGATGGAGGCGTGCTCGGCGGCGTGCAGGGCGCCACCGAGGATCTCCGGGCTGATCCGGGCCCCGTCGAGCTGGTCCTCGGTCACGGTCCACCACACGGCCCGGGTGCGCAGGGTGCGCGGGGGCAGGTCCAGCTTGGCCTCGCCGAGCACCTCGCCGGTGATCAGCTTGCGGCGCAGGTAGGAGACCACCTGGTTGGTGACCTCCACCGAGCCGTAGCAGAGCCGCGCGTCGCCCCAGGGGATCTCGGTCTCGGTCTCCAGGACGGAGATGGCGGTGGTGTCGCGGGCCGTGGTCGAGAACGGCGGGCTGGCCTCCTCGACCAGGGCGACCGAGTCCTCCAGGTCCAGCCGCCGCACCAGGTAGGTACGGCCCTGGTGGAGGTGGACGGCCCCGTCGTGGACGGCGGTGTGCGCCGCGGACTCGTCCACCGTGCCCAGCAGGCGCCCGGTGGCGGCCTCGACGATCTGCACCGGTCGGCCGCCCCCGCCCCGGATGTCGGTCAGGTCCGTCGCCCGCTCCCGGCGCGTCCAGTGCCAGGCCGTGGCCCGGCGGCGCAGCAGCCGCGCCGCCTCGAGCTGGGGCAGCAGGCCCGCGGCCGCGGGGCCGAACAGGGCGAGGTCGTCCTCGGTCAGCGGGGTCTCGGCGGCGGCCGCGCACAGGTGCGGGGCCAGCACGTACGGGTTGTCGGGGTCCAGGACCGTGGCTTCCACCGGACGGCGGAACAGGGCTTCCGGATGGTGGACGAGGTAGGTGTCCAGCGGGTCGTCCCGGGCGATCAGCACGGCCAGGGCCCCCTGCCCGGCCCGCCCTGCCCGGCCCGCCTGCTGCCACAGCGAGGCCCGGGTCCCCGGGTAGCCGGTGATCAGGACGGCGTCCAGGCCGGCGACGTCCACGCCCAGCTCCAGGGCCGTGGTGGCGGCCAGGCCGAGCAGTTCGCCGGAGTGCAGGGCCCGCTCCAGGGCGCGGCGCTCCTCGGGCAGGTAGCCGCCCCGGTAGGCCGCGACCCGGCGGGGCAGCGACCGGTCCACCTCGGCGAGCCGCTCCTGGGCGATCACCGAGATCAGCTCGGCCCCGCGCCGGGAGCGGACGAAGGCCACCGTACGGACCCCCTGGACGACCAGGTCGGTCAGCAGGTCGGCGGTCTCGGCCGTGGCCGTGCGCCGCACCGGCGCGCCCTTCTCGCCCCGCAGGTCGGTCAGCGGCGGCTCCCACAGGGCGAAGACCACCTCCCCCCGCGGCGAGGCGTCGTCGGCGACCTCGGTCACCGGGACGCCGGTCAGCCGGGACGCCGCGGCCGCCGGGTCGCTCGCGGTGGCGGAGGCCAGGAGGAAGACCGGCTCGGCGCCGTAGCGGGCGCACAGCCGCCGCAGCCGCCGCAGCACCTGCGCCACGTGGGAGCCGAAGACACCGCGGTAGGTGTGGCACTCGTCGACGACGACGTAGCGCAGGGCGCGCAGGAAGGAGGACCAGCGGGCGTGCCCGGGCAGGATCGCGCGGTGCAGCATGTCGGGGTTGGTCAGGACGTAGTTCGCGTATTGGCGGACCCATTCGCGCTCCTCGACCGGTGTGTCCCCGTCGTAGACCGCGGGCCGGACCGCGTGGCCCAGCGGCGCGGCGAGTTCCCGTACGGCCCGCCGCTGGTCGGCGGCCAGCGCCTTGGTCGGGGCCAGGTAGAGGGCGGTCGCGCCCCTCCCGTTGGGGGCCTCGGCGCCGTCCGCCAGGGCGGAGAGCACGGGGGCGAGGTAGGCCAGCGACTTGCCCGACGCGGTGCCGGTGGCGACGACCACGGACTCTCCGTCCAGGGCGTGCTCGGCGACCGCGGCCTGGTGTTCCCACGGGTGTTCGATCCCCGCGGCCCGGATCGCGGCTACGACATCCGTTCGGATGCGGTCGGGCCACACGGCATGACGACCCTCCCGGCGGGGCAAGTGCTCCGTATGGGTGATGCGCGCAGCTCGAAAAGACCCCCGTGACAGACGGTCCAGAACCGTGTCGGGAGCGGGTCGCGGGTCCTCGGGTGCCGTGGGACGACCGGGGCGGTGAGTATTGGCCATTGGAACCGAGTGTGTCACCGGCGTGCGGGACAATGGTCAGAAGGCGTCGTGCGCGCCTGCTGGTAAGTGATTGAATGCCATCGCGGCAGCCAATCCCTCCCCCGCTCTCGGGTGGGGAGGCCCCTGGGGGGCGCCGCTCGATAGCAAGGTGCTGGAGGATCCGTGGACCTGTCCCTGTCGACTCGCACTGTCGGCGACCGCACGGTCGTGGAGGTCGGTGGCGAGATTGATGTGTATACCGCGCCCAAGCTGCGCGAGCAGTTGGTCGAGTTGGTGAACGACGGCAGCTACCACCTGGTCGTCGACATGGAGCGGGTGGACTTCCTCGACTCCACCGGCCTCGGTGTGCTCGTGGGAGGCCTCAAGCGCGTCCGTGCGCACGAGGGCTCGCTGCGTCTGGTGTGCAACCAGGAGCGCATCCTGAAGATTTTCCGTATCACCGGCCTGACCAAGGTGTTCCCGATCCACACGACGGTGGAGGACGCCGTCGCCGCCACCGACTGACGCGTTCCGCTCCCCGGTGCGCCGCCGTGCGGCGCACCCGGGGGGGGGCCGAAGTGGGGCCGGGGCGGGGGGCGGGGGTGGGGCGGGCCCCAGGAGAGGCCCCCCCTGGG
>NZ_JBHXTC010000012.1:103778-114402 GCF_042677605.1 Streptomyces sp. NPDC127106
CCACCCCCCGCCCCCGCTCTGCCCCCCCCCCCCGCGCGCGGGCCGCCCCCCCCCCCCCGCCGCCCCCGGCCCCCCGCCCCCCCCCCGCCCCGCCCCCCCCCCCCCCCCCCGGGGAGGGAGCCGAAGAGGAGCGGGGGCGCGGGCCGTGGGTGGTCCGGGCCCCTGTAAGGCACGCCCGTAGTCCGAGGGGGACGCAATGGCCACCGTTGAACTGCGCTTCAGCGCCCAGCCCGAGCACGTCCGGACGGCCCGCCTGGTCGCGGCCGCGGTGGCGCGGCGGGCCGGCGTGGAGGAGGCCGTGCTCGACGAGGTCCGCCTCGCGGTGGGCGAGGCTTGCTCGCGCGCCGTCGGCCTCCACCTCAGCAACGGGCTCACCGCGCCCGTACGGGTCGTCCTGACCGAGGAGGAGAAGCTGTTCTCCATCGAGGTCGGCGACGAGGTCCCCGGGCCGGGCGGCGCGCCCGGCGAGACCGTGCCCGGGCTCGACGCCGCCCTGGACCCGGATGCGGACACCGAGGACGAGATGGGGCTCGCGGTGATCAGTGGGCTCGTCGACGACGTCGAGGTGACGAGCAGTGAGCGGGGCGGAACCATCCGGATGAGCTGGCCTGTTTCGGCGAACCCGGAACTCTCCTAGCCCTTCCCGCCCGGCGTATTATTCGATCTTATTCAAGGCCCTGCTGAGCAGGGCCTTTTTCGTGCCCGCGCGCAATTCCTAGATCGATGACCATGTGTCAATGCCTTTGTCCCATTACCTCTTTCGGGGGTAATGGAGTGACGCGATCTATTGGTGGGGGGCGAGAGCAGGCCAATTCCGTTTCCCGCGCACTGTTTTGCTCGGGACCGGCTCCCTACAATCCGTCCACATCTTGAGCTCATCACGTCAAGGAGGACGAATGACGGGGCTCTTCACCCCAGAAGCGCCGGACGGCACTGCCGATCTGGCCGCCGCGGTACTCACCGATGACAATCGGCTCATCGTGATGGTGATCGCGGCCGTGGCAATTGCCGCACTCGTCGTCGCACAGTTCCTGGTGCGCCAGGTTCTCTCCGCCGACGAGGGAACCGACAGCATGAAGAAGATCGCCGCCGCCGTACAGGAAGGCGCCAACGCCTACTTGGGCCGGCAGCTGCGCACCCTCGGCATCTTCGCCGTCGTCGTGTTCTTCCTGCTGTTCCTGCTTCCCGCCGACGACTGGGCGCAGCGGGCGGGACGCTCCGCCTTCTTCCTGGTCGGCGCGCTCTTCTCGGCGATCACCGGCTACATCGGCATGCGCCTCGCGGTCCGCGCCAACGTCCGCGTCGCCGCCGCGGCACGCGAGGCGACCCCCGCCGAGGGGCAGCCCGCCAAGGACCTCACCGACGTCTCCCACAAGGCCATGCGGATCGCGTTCCGCACCGGCGGCGTCGTCGGCATGTTCACCGTCGGACTCGGCCTCCTCGGCGCCTCCTGCGTCGTCCTGGTCTACGCGGCCGACGCCCCCAAGGTCCTGGAGGGCTTCGGCCTCGGCGCCGCCCTGATCGCGATGTTCATGCGCGTCGGCGGCGGCATCTTCACCAAGGCCGCCGACGTCGGCGCCGACCTGGTCGGCAAGGTCGAACAGGGCATTCCGGAGGACGACCCGCGCAATGCCGCGACCATCGCCGACAACGTGGGCGACAACGTCGGCGACTGCGCCGGTATGGCGGCCGACCTCTTCGAGTCGTACGCCGTCACCCTCGTGGCCGCCCTCATCCTCGGCAAGGCCGCCTTCGGCGACCTCGGCCTGGCCTTCCCGCTCATCGTCCCCGCCATCGGCGTCATCACCGCCATGATCGGCATCTTCGCGGTCTCCCCGCGCCGCTCCGACCGCAGCGGCATGACCGCCATCAACCGCGGCTTCTTCATCTCCGCCGCGATCTCGCTGGTGCTCGTCGCCATCGCCGTCTACGCCTACCTGCCGGCCACCTACCAGGAGCTCGTCGGCGTCGAGAACACGGCGATCACCCAGCACTCCGGCGACCCGCGCGTCCTCGCCCTCGTCGCCGTCGCCATCGGCATCGTCCTCGCCGCCCTGATCCAGCAGCTCACGGGCTACTTCACCGAGACCAACCGCCGTCCCGTCCGGGACATCGGCAAGTCCGCGCTGACCGGCCCCGCCACCGTCGTCCTCGCGGGCATCTCCGTCGGCCTGGAGTCCGCCGTCTACACGGCGCTGCTCATCGGCCTCGGCGTCTACGGGGCCTTCCTGCTCGGCGGCACCTCGATCATGCTCGCGCTCTTCGCGGTGGCCCTGGCCGGCACCGGCCTGCTCACCACCGTCGGCGTGATCGTCGCCATGGACACCTTCGGGCCCGTCTCCGACAACGCCCAGGGCATCGCCGAGATGTCCGGCGACGTCGAGGGCGCCGGTGCGCAGGTCCTGACCGACCTCGACGCCGTCGGCAACACCACCAAGGCCATCACCAAGGGCATCGCCATCGCCACGGCCGTGCTCGCCGCCGCCGCGCTGTTCGGCTCGTACAACGACGCCATCTCCACCGCGGTCCAGGAGGTCGGCGCCAAGGCCGGGGAGATGAACCTCAGCCTCGACATCGCCCAGCCCAACAACCTCGTCGGGCTGGTCCTCGGCGCGGCGGTGGTGTTCCTGTTCTCCGGCCTCGCCATCAACGCGGTGTCCCGCTCCGCGGGTGCCGTGGTCTACGAGGTGCGCCGCCAGTTCCGCGAGCGTCCCGGAATCATGGACTACACCGAGAAGCCCGAGTACGGCCGCGTCGTGGACATCTGCACCAAGGACGCGCTGCGCGAGCTCGCCACCCCCGGCCTGCTCGCCGTCATGGCGCCCATCGCGGTCGGCTTCGTCCTCGGCGTCGGCGCGCTCGGCGCGTACCTCGCGGGCGCGATCGGCTGCGGCACGCTGATGGCCGTCTTCCTCGCCAACTCCGGCGGCGCGTGGGACAACGCCAAGAAGCTCGTCGAGGACGGCCACCACGGCGGCAAGGGCAGCGAGGCCCATGCCGCGACCGTCATCGGCGACACGGTCGGCGACCCGTTCAAGGACACCGCCGGTCCCGCGATCAACCCGCTGCTCAAGGTCATGAACCTGGTGGCGCTGCTGATCGCGCCGGCCGTCGTGCAGTTCAGCTACGGCGTCGACACCAGCCCGACCGTCCGCGCGATCGTTGCGGCAGTCGCCATCACCGTGATCGTCGTCGCGGTGTACGTCTCCAAGCGGCGCGGCATCGCGGTCGGCGACGAAGGCGACGGCACGGGGGCCGAGCGGGTGGCGCAGCAGCCGGCCGATCCCGCGGTCGTGTCCTGATACGACGCGTTTCCCCGGGGATTCACAGGCACGTCCGAACGGCGGGCGGGCGGCGCGGACTGACGCGCCGTCCGTCCGCCGTTCTGCGTGGCTGGATGAGGGCCGTGTATCTTCCGGGCCGAGAGCCTTGGAAGGGACCAATCCGGTGAACAAGAAGTTTGCGTCCGCGGTGTCCGGCGGTGCGGTACTGATGCTCGTGCTGTCCGGCTGCGGTGGCGACGACGGCGACGAGAAGGCCAACGCGTGGGCCAAGAAGGTCTGCGACAAGTGGTCGCCCGAGCTGAAGAAGATCGAGGCGGCGCGAGCCGACATGAAGCGCGTGTCCGGTACCACGAGCAAGCCGGACGAGGTGCAGAAGACCGACTCGGCGGCCTTCCAGGTCCAGTCCGACGCGTACAAGGCGATGAGCGCCGCGGTGTCATCGGCCGGGGTCCCGCCGACCAAGAACGGCCAGGCGACCCAGACCGAGGCGGTCCAGGGCTTCGAGGCCGCGTCCAAGGCCTACGCGGACCTGAAGACGAAGGTCGACGCGCTCGACCCCAAGGAGCAGACCAAGTTCGCCGACGGCCTCAGCCAGCTCTCGGGCGCCATCGCGGAGGTCAACAAGGGCACGAAGGAGGCGTACGCGAAGGTCACGGCGGGCGACCTGGGGAACGCGATCGCCAGCCAGAAGGGCTGCAAGGTGTCCTGATGCCCGCCGAGGTGTCCCTGACGCCCGCCGAGGTGTCGTGATGCCCGCCTGAGCGTCCTGTCTGGTGCCCGCCACGGCGTCCTGAGCCCGGCCCGGTGGCAACCGGCCGTCCCCCGCCAAGTGAGCTCCTGCGGCCGCGTCGTGGCCGGTGCGGCGCACGGATCCACCGTGTCAGCCGACACAATGGACGGGTGAGTACCACCAGCCTCCCCACGCCCGACCGCGCCGCCGAGCTCCGCACGGCCCTGCTCTCCGCCGGCTTCACCGCCGACGGCGTGCTGGAGCTGCTCGGCGCCCCCGCCTACGCCGCGCTGGCCCGCAGCGAAACGGTCCCCGCCCTGCGGGCCACCCGAAGCCGGGGCACCGGCCCGCTCGCAAGCCTGGTGCGGCTGTTCCTGCTGCAGCAGCCGGAGCCGTACGCAGCCGCGGCGCAGGCGCTGCCCGTCGAGGCGGCATTGGCCGACGGGTGGCTGCGCCGCGAGGAGGCCGCCGACGGCGGGGGCACGGTGCGCGCCACCGTCGACATCCGCCCGTACGGGGGGCCGGACGGCGAGGACTGGTTCATCGTCTCCGACCTCGGCTGCGCCGTCGGCGGGGCCGGCGGGATCGGCAGTCGCGAGGAGGGCGTGGTCCTCGGCGTCGGCGGCGCCTCCACCACGCTCGCCGGGATCACCGTGCGCATCCCCGTTGCCGAAGCCCTCGACCTCGGCACCGGCTCCGGCATCCAGGCCCTGCACGCCGCCGGGCACGCCACCCGGGTCACCGCCACCGACGTCAACCCGCGGGCCCTGGACATCACCCGGCTGACGCTGGCGCTGTCCGGGGCACCGGAGCCCGAGCTGCTCCTCGGGTCGCTGTTCGAGCCGGTCGGCGAGGCCACGTACGACCTGATCGTCTCCAACCCGCCGTTCGTGATCTCCCCCGGCGCGCGGCTGACGTACCGGGACGGCGGCATGGGCGGCGACGACCTGTGCCGGACCCTGGTGCAGCAGGCGGGCGCCCACCTCAACCCGGGCGGGTACGCCCAGTTCCTCGGCAACTGGCAGCACGTGGAGGGCGAGGACTGGCGCGACCGCCTCCGTTCCTGGGTGCCGCGCGGCTGCGACGCGTGGATCGTGCAGCGTGACGTGCAGGACGTCACGCAGTACGCGGAGCTGTGGCTGCGCGACGCGGGGGACCACCGCACCGCACCCGCCGAGTACGCGCAGCGGTACGAGGACTGGCTCGACGAGTTCGAGGCCCGCAAGACCAAGGCGGTCGGCTTCGGCTGGATCACCCTGCGCCGCAGCGACGCGGCCGAGCCGTCGATCGTGATCGAGGAGTGGCCGCACACGGTGGAGCAGCCGCTCGGCGACGCCGTCCTCGCCCACTTCGCCCGCCAGGACTACCTGCGCGAGCACGATGACGCGGCCCTGCTGGACGGCCGCTTCGTCCTCGTCGACGAGGTCGTCCAGGAGCAGGTCGGCCCGCCCGGGGCGGAGGACCCGGAGCACGTCGTGCTCCGCCAGAACCGCGGCATGCGGCGCGCCACGACGGTGGACACGGTCGGGGCGGGCTTCGCCGGCGTCTGCGACGGCTCGCTCACCGCGGGCCGGATCCTGGACGCGATCGCGCAGCTGGTCCAGGAGGACCCGGTCCTGCTCCGGGACCGGACGCCCGAGGCGATCCGGATGCTCGTCGAGCAGGGCTTCCTGGAGCCGGTCGCCGACCGCTGAGCCGGGCCGCCGCCAGCCGCCGCGTGTCGCCGGACCCGGACCGGGACCGGACCCGCCGCATGTCGCCGCAGCCGCAGCCGCAGCCGCAGCCGCAGCGGTGATGTAACCCGTGGTTCGCCCGGCGTTCTCCCGCGGCTGGCAGGCTCCCGGCGTACGAGCTCGGCCGGGACCCCGGGATACCGGGGGGATTCCGGGGCAGCCCGAGCGCGGCCCGGTCTACGGCCCGACAACGAGGGGGAACGGCATGGAACGCGGTCCGGCGATCTTCGCGGCAGCCGTCTTCCTGCTGTTCGGAACGGCTCTGCTGGCCTGGACGGGGGCGCGCGCCCGCGGCGGCGCGCCGGTGGCCGAAGGCGTACGCCCCGCCGTGGCCGTACCGCTGGCCCTGCTCGGCGGCGCGACGGCGGTGGCCCTCGGCGTGTGGTGCCTCACCCGGCTCTGAAACGGGGAGCCCGACACCTCAGGGATTCCGGTCGGCGGCCCCGGCGCATGTCGGCCGATTCGTGCCGATGCCGGCCGGCGGAGGAAACCGGACGTCAGGTGGGGTGCGGGCGCGCGGCCAGACGGCCCCCTGGCCACTCGGGCCAGTGATCGGGACGGGTCCGGCGGGGTATCCGGGCGGCAGGAATGGCACTTGTCGGGTTACCGTTCGAGTGGCCGTTGCGGGCTTGTGCCGTTTGACACGGGGGCGGGTTGTACCGTCACACTCCGCAGCGTCGCCGTACTGCGACCGAGTGCCGACCGGAGAGAAGAGCCAAGTTGTCCCCGACTAGCGAGACCGCACAGGGCGGCCGCCGACTCGTCATCGTCGAGTCCCCTGCCAAGGCGAAGACGATCAAGGGCTACCTCGGCCCGGGATACGTCGTCGAGGCGAGCGTCGGGCACATCCGCGACCTCCCGAACGGAGCCGCCGAGGTCCCCGACAAGTACACGGGCGAGGTCCGCCGCCTCGGCGTGGACGTCGAGCACGACTTCCAGCCGATCTACGTCGTCAACGCGGACAAGAAGGCGCAGGTCAAGAAGCTCAAGGACCTGCTCGCCGAGTCCGACGAGCTCTTCCTCGCCACCGATGAGGACCGCGAGGGCGAGGCCATCGCGTGGCACCTCCAGGAAGTCCTCAAGCCCAAGGTCCCCGTCCACCGGATGGTCTTCCACGAGATCACCAAGGACGCGATCCGCGAGGCCGTCGCCAACCCGCGCGAGCTGAACCAGAGGATGGTCGACGCCCAGGAGACCCGCCGCATCCTCGACCGCCTCTACGGCTACGAGGTATCGCCGGTCCTGTGGAAGAAGGTCATGCCGAAGCTGTCGGCGGGCCGCGTCCAGTCCGTCGCCACCCGTCTCGTCGTCGAGCGCGAGCGCGAGCGCATCGCCTTCCGCTCCGCCGAGTACTGGGACCTGACCGGCACCTTCGCCACGGGTCGGGCCGGCGACTCCTCCGACCCCTCGACGCTCGTCGCGCGGCTGAACACCGTCGACGGCAGGCGCGTCGCGCAGGGCCGCGACTTCGGCGCGAACGGGCAGCTGAAGAGCGACGTGCTGCACCTCGACGAGGCGAACGCGCGGGCCCTGGCCGCCGCCCTCGCGGACAGCTCCTTCGCCGTCCGCTCGGTCGAGTCCAAGCCGTACCGCCGGTCCCCGTACGCCCCCTTCCGTACGACGACGCTGCAGCAGGAGGCCTCGCGCAAGCTGGGCCTCGGCGCCAAGGCGTGCATGCAGGTGGCCCAGAAGCTGTACGAGAACGGCTTCATCACCTACATGCGTACGGACTCCACCACGCTCTCGGACACCGCCGTCGCGGCCGCCCGGGCACAGGTCACGCAGCTCTACGGAGCCGACTACCTGCCGGAGAAGGCCCGCGTCTACGCCGGCAAGGTCAAGAACGCCCAGGAGGCGCACGAGGCGATTCGTCCTTCGGGTGATCGTTTCCGCACGCCCGCCGAGACGGGTCTGACCGGCGACCAGTTCCGCCTGTACGAGCTGATCTGGAAGCGGACCGTCGCCTCCCAGATGAAGGACGCGACCGGCAACTCGGTCACCGTCAAGATCGGCGGGGTGGCCGCCGACGGCCGGGACGCCGAGTTCACCGCCTCCGGCAAGACGATCACCTTCCACGGCTTCATGAAGGCGTACGTCGAGGGCGCGGACGACCCGAACGCCGAGCTCGACGACCGCGAGCGGCGCCTCCCGCAGGTCGCGGAGGGCGACGCGCTGGCCGCCGACGAGATCACCGCGGACGGCCACGCGACCAAGCCGCCGGCCCGCTACACCGAGGCCTCGCTGGTCAAGGAGCTGGAGGAGCGGGAGATCGGCCGCCCGTCGACGTACGCGTCGATCATCGGCACGATCCTGGACCGCGGCTACGTCTTCAAGAAGGGCACGGCCCTCGTGCCGTCCTTCCTGTCGTTCGCCGTGGTCAACCTCCTGGAGAAGCACTTCGGCCGGCTCGTCGACTACGACTTCACGGCGAAGATGGAGGACGACCTCGACCGCATCGCGCGCGGCGAGGCCCAGGCCGTGCCGTGGCTCAAGCGGTTCTACTTCGGTCCGGAGGGCGACGCCGCCCAGGCAGGGCCGGCTGACGGCGACCACCTCGGCGGGCTGAAGGAGCTGGTCACGGACCTGGGCGCGATCGACGCCCGGGAGATCTCCTCCTTCCCCGTCGGCGAGGGCATCGTGCTGCGCGTGGGCCGGTACGGGCCGTACGTGGAGCGGGGTGAGAAGGACGCCGAGGGCCACCAGCGGGCGGACGTCCCGGACGACCTGGCCCCGGACGAGCTGACGGTCGCGTACGCGGAGGAGCTCTTCGCCAAGCCGAGCGGCGAGTTCCAGCTCGGCAAGGACCCGGTCAGCGGGAACGAGATCGTCGCCAAGGACGGCCGCTACGGGCCGTACGTGACGGAGATCCTGCCCGAGGGCACGCCGAAGACCGGCAAGAACGCGGTGAAGGCGCGCACGGCGTCGCTCTTCAAGTCGATGTCGCTGGACACGGTGACCCTCGACGACGCGCTGAAGCTGATGTCGCTGCCGCGCGTCGTGGGCACCGACGCCGAAGGCGTGGAGATCACGGCGCAGAACGGCCGCTACGGCCCGTACCTGAAGAAGGGCACGGACAGCCGTTCCCTGGAGACCGAGGACCAGCTCTTCACGATCACGCTGGACGAGGCGCTGGCGATCTACGCCCAGCCGAAGCAGCGGGGCCGCGCGGCCGCCAAGCCGCCGCTGAAGGAACTGGGCACGGACCCGGTCAGCGAGCGCCCGGTGGTGGTGAAGGACGGCCGGTTCGGCCCGTACGTGACGGACGGCGAGACGAACGCGACGCTGCGGCGGGACGACGACGTCGAGACGATCACGCCGGAGCGGGGCTACGAGCTGCTCGCGGAGAAGCGGGCGAAGGGCCCGGCCAAGAAGACGGCGAAGAAGGCCGTGAAGAAGGCCCCCGCGAAGAAGGCGACGGCCACGAAGGCGACGGCCACGAAGACGGCCGCCGCGAAGAAGACGGCGGCGAAGAAGACGACGGCGACGGCGGCGACGGCGGCGAAGAAGACGACCGCGGCCAAGAAGACGGCGGCCAAGAAGACGGCCGCCACCCCGCCCGCGGACGCCTGACCTCCCCCAGGGGCGCGGGGAACTGCGCGTGCACCCCGCCCCGGCCCGCCCCGGCCCGCACGGGCCCGGGGCGGGGCAGCCCCGTCAGGGGGCGCGGGATCATGCCCAGGGGTTTTTCGCGCGGGGAACTGCGCGGTCAACCCCGGCCGGCCGTCACCCCGGCATGCCACGGGTCCCCCGCACCCCGGCCCGGAAGGGAACGCGGGCCGCCCCGGGCCCGCCCCGGGGTTATCCACAGCCCTCCGCACCCACCCAGCGCAGCGGATAGGCTGGGCGGATGACGCGAGCCGAGCAGCCGACTGGCGTGACCGCCCCTCCGAACCCTTCCTACGACGAAGCCCTCGCCGCGGATTCCCGCGAGCGGGCGCTGCGCGCCCTGCTGCGCACCCCCAGGCTGCGCCGCCTGTGGAGCGCCCAGCTCGTCAGCGGCATCGGTGATGCCCTCGCCCTGCTGGTCCTGGTGGTGCTCGCCTTCCAGGCGGCCGTCTCCCAGGGCACTTTCGGCACGGGATACCGCGGCTGGGCCCTGGCCGTCGCCGCCGTCTTCGGGGTCCGGATCTTCGCCACCCTGCTCTTCGGCGCGGTCCTGCTCGGCCCGCTCGCCAAGCTCACCGCGCCCGGCGGCGCGCTCGACCGCCGCTGGACGATGGCCGGGGCGGACGGGCTGCGGATCGCCCTGTTCGTCGTCGCCCCGCTCTGGCTCGACTGGATCCCGGCGCACGCGCTGACCGCGCTGCTGGCCACCGTCTTCGTCGGCGGCGCCGCCGAGCGGCTGTGGAACCTGGCCAAGGACAGCGCGGCTCCCGCGCTGCTGCCCGAGCCGCCGCCGGAAGGGGCGACCGTACGGCCGCTGCCCGACCACTTCGACGCCCTGCGCCGGCTGACGCTGCGCACGACGTTCGCCGCGATGCCCGCCGCCGCGGCCGCGCTGCTCGCCGCGACGCTGATCGGCAAGGTCCTCGGCCTCGGCGTGGACTGGTTCGCCGCGAACCAAGCCGCCCTCGGCTCGTACGTGGCCGCCGGCCTGTTCGCCGCGTCGCTGTCGCTGCTGCTGCCGCTCGTCCTGCCCGCCGCGAAGACGCCGCGCCCGCGGTCCCCGCTGGAGGGCCTGCGGGCCCCGAAGGCGGGGGACCGGCCGGACAAGGGCCGCACCGGGGCGATCCCGCTGTTGGTGCTCGCCTGCGCCGCGGTCGCCGGGGCGGGGGGGGGGGCGCCCCCCCGGGGGGGGGGGGGGCCCCCCGCGCCCGGGGGGGGGGCCGCCCCCCCGCCCCCCCCCGGGGGGGGCCCGGGGTGGGGGGGCCCGCCCC
>NZ_JBHXTC010000012.1:114412-120165 GCF_042677605.1 Streptomyces sp. NPDC127106
GCCGGGTGTTAATTGTGCCCCCCGGGTGATAGCCGTGTGTTGTGCCGCGCCTGCGCGGGGGGCGCGGGGGGGGGGCCCCCCCCCGCCGCCGTGGCCGTACTGCACGCCTTCGACCTGGGCGGCGGCCCGGCCACCTTCGCCCTGCTCGTGCTGGCCCTGCTCGGCGGTACCGGCGCCGGCATCCGCGCCACCCAGGCCGGCAAGGTGCTGCCGACCCTGTCCCGGCGCCGGCTGCTGGCCCTCGCGATCGCCGCGGCCGGTACCGCGCTGCTGCTCGCCGGCCTGGTCACGGACCTGGCGACCGTCGTGTTCCTGTCGCTGCTCGCCGGCCTCGCCGCGGGCGTAGCCGCCAACACCGGGCACACCCTGCTCGACCAGGAGACCGAGGAGTTCCGCCGGGCCCGGGTCACCGAGCACCTGCAGGCCGTCGTACGGGTGGCGGTGGCCCTCGGCGCCGTCCTCGCCCCCGTCGTCGCGGCGGGGATCGGCCCGCACCGGCTGGCCTTCGCGGGCCTCGTCTTCGCGTACGGCGGCGCCGCGTACACCCTGATGATCGTCGGCGCGCTGCTGCTGCCGGCCGCCGTCGTGGTGCTCGCCAAGGCCGACGACCGCGCCGGCGTACCGCTGCGCCGCGACGTGCGCGAGGCGCTGCGCGGCGGGGAACCCGACCAGGTGCCGTCCACCACCGGTTTCTTCATCGCCCTGGAGGGCGGCGACGGCGCAGGCAAGTCCACCCAGGTCCAGGCCCTGGCCGAGTGGATCCGGGGCAAGGGCCACGAGGTCGTCGTGACGCGCGAGCCCGGGGCCACCCCGATCGGCAAGCGGCTGCGGGCGATCCTCCTCGACGTTTCCTCGGCCGGGCTGTCCCACCGTGCCGAGGCCCTGCTGTACGCCGCGGACCGGGCCGAGCACGTGGACTCGGTGGTCCGCCCCGCCCTGGAGCGCGGCGCCGTCGTCATCTCCGACCGCTACATCGACTCCTCGGTCGCCTACCAGGGCGCCGGCCGGGACCTGTCTCCGACCGAGATCGCCCGGATCTCGCGCTGGGCGACCGACGGGCTCGTGCCCAACCTGACCGTGCTGCTCGACGTGTCCCCGGAGACCGCCCGGGAGCGGTTCACGGAGGCGCCCGACCGGCTGGAATCGGAGCCCGCGGAATTCCACGAGCGGGTCCGCTCCGGCTTCCTGACCCTCGCCGCCGCCGACCCCGGCCGCTACCTGGTGGTCGACGCGGGGCAGGCCCCGGAGTCGGTGGCCACCGTCGTCCGGCACCGCCTGGACCGCATGCTGCCGCTGTCGGAGGCCGAGCGGGCCGCCCAGGTCGAGGCCCGGCGCAAGGCCGAGGAGGAGGCCCGGCGCAAGGCCGAGGAAGAGGCGGCGCGCAAGGCGGAAGAGGAACGGCTGAAGGCCGAGGAAGAGGCACGCAAGGCCCGGGAGGCCGAGGAGGCCCGGCGCAAGGCCGAGGCCGAGGCCGCCGAGGCCCGCCGGATCGCCGAGGAGGAGGCCGCCCGCCGGGCGGAGGAGGAGCGGCTCCGCGCCGAGGAGGAGGCCCGTGCCCGGGCCGAGGCCGAGCGGCGGCGCGCCGAGGCCGAGGAGAAGGCCCGCGCGGTGGAGCAGGAGCGGCTGCGCCGGCAGGCGGAGGAGGAGGCCCGGCTGCGCGCCGAGGCCGAGGAGCGGCGCCGGGAGAAGCAGCGGCGGGCCGAGGAGGCCCTGCTGAAGGCCGAGGAGGCGCGCCGGCAGGCGGAGGCCCAGGCGGCGGCTGCCGTGGCGGCCGCGGCTGCCCGGGCTCCGCAGGCCCCGGCGGCGCCCGCCCCGAAGGTGTCCATGACCAAGGAGCCGCACCCGGATGACGCGGTGACGGTCGAGACGCCGCTGGTCGGGACGCCGCTGGTCGGGACCCCACTGGGGGAGACCCCGCCGGTCAGGACCCCGATGGACAAGCGGGTCGTACGACCGGACGACGTGACCCAGACCGTGCCGATGCCGGTGGCCGACCCGAAGGCGGACCCGGCGGCGGAGACCTCCGTGCTGCCCGCCGTCGACGCGTCCGGAGCCGCGGACGAGACGGCCGTACTGCCGCCCGTACGCCCTTCGGGTACGGGCGGTGCGGACGCCGCTGCGGCTTCCCGCGCGGGCGGGGCGCAGGACCGGGCGCCCGCGTCGTCGGGGCGGCAGGCGTACTCCGCCGTGCGGCCGACGGCCCGGCGCCCCGAGGAGGACCCGGCCGACCGAGTGCCGCGGGGCATCTTCCGGGACCCCGGTGACGAGGTGACCCGCGAGCTCCCGGTCCTCGACGACGAGGGCCGCCGCCCCGGCCGGCCGCGCCCCTCCTGGGCGGAGGAGACCCCGCTGGACGACCTGCCGACCCTGGCGGACGAACTGCTGGGCCCCCACGCGGCCGACGAGGACGGCGAGGAAGGCCCGCGCCGCCGCTGACCGGGGGGCACTGCCGTCGGCGGGCGGGATTGTCGGCGGCAGGCGCCACACTGGGTACGCGGTACGAGCAGGACGGCAAGGGCACGTGAAAGGCGGTGGGCGGGATGCCCGTGTGGGACGACCTGGTGGGCCAGGAGCGGGTGCAAGCGCAGCTGGCCGCCGCAGCCCGTGACGCGGACGCCCTGGTCACCGCCGTCGGCGCCGGGCAGGAGCCGCCCGCCGCGTCGAAGATGACCCATGCGTGGCTCTTCACCGGCCCGCCCGGCTCCGGGCGGGCCACCGCCGCCCGCGCCTTCGCGGCCGCCCTGCAGTGCACCAGCCCCGACCGTGCCCTCGGGGGCGAGCCGGGCTGCGGGTTCTGCGACGGCTGCCACACCACCATGGTCGGTACGCACTCCGACGTGGAGGTCGTCCGCACCGACCTGCTGTCCATCGGCGTCAAGGAGACCCGCGACCTGGTCCGCCGTGCGCAGCTGTCCCCGGCCGTGGGCCGCTGGCAGGTCATCGTCCTGGAGGACTCCGACCGGCTGACCGAGGGCGCGGCCAACGTGCTCCTCAAGGCCGTGGAGGAGCCCGCTCCGCGCACCGTGTGGCTGCTGTGCGCGCCCTCGATGGAGGACGTGCTGCCCACCATCCGCTCCCGCTGCCGGCTGCTGACCCTCCGCACCCCGTCCGTGACCGCCGTCGCCGACCTGCTGGTCCGGCGCGACGGCATCGAGCCCGACGTCGCCGCGTTCGCCGCGCGCGCCACCCAGGGCCACATCGACCGGGCCCGCCGGCTCGCCCAGGACGAGGGCGCCCGGTCCCGCCGCGCCACCGTGCTGAAGCTCCCGCTCCGGGTCGACGACGTGGGGGGCTGTCTCAAGGCCGCCCAGGAGCTCGTCGATGCCGCCGCCGAGGACGCCAAGGTGCTCGCGGAGGAGGTCGACGCCAAGGAGACCGAGGAGCTCAGGGCCGCGCTCGGCGCCGGGGCCGGCGCCGGCGGCCGGCTGCCGCGCGGCACGGCGGGCGTGATGAAGGAGCTGGAGGACCGGCAGAAGCGCCGCCGCACCCGCACCCAGCGCGACAGCCTCGACGTGGCGCTGACCGACCTCACCGGCTTCTACCGGGACGTGCTGGCGCTGCAGCTCGGCTCCCCGCTGGCCATCGCCAACGAGGACCTCCGCGCGGACCTCGACCGCGTCGCCCGCGCCGGCGGCCCCGAGCGCACCCTGCGCCGGATCGAGGCGATCAGCGCCTGCCGCGAGGCCCTCGACCGCAACGTGGCCCCGCTCCTCGCGGTCGAGGCGATGACGATGGCCCTCCGCGCCGGCTGACACACGGGTTGACCGTTCACCCGGACGGGCGACCCGGCGGCGACGGGCACGCCCTGCGGGGCCGGGGCGGGCAACGGGCGGCGAACGGCCGCCCACCCCCGAGGCACCACACGGCCGCCCGGCCGACGGGCCCGAGAGGACGTAGGCTCCGGGGATGGACACCAGTCGCCTGCTGCGCACCACCGGAACCGTGATCGCAGCCGCCGGGCTGTTGCTCTCCGGCTGCACCTCGGACGGTTCGGCGGGCTCCCGGGCCGCCGCGTCCGCCACGCGGGGCACCGGCCCGTCGGCCCGGCCGACTGCCGACCCGGCCGCCCTGCGCCCGTACTACGAGCAGAAGCTGAACTGGCGGGACTGCGGTGTCCCCGGATTCCAGTGCGCCACCATGAAGGCCCCGCTGGACTACTCCCGCCCCGATTCCGGGCAGGACGTCGAGATCGCGGTGGCCCGCCGCCCCGCCACCGGGCCGGGCAAGCGGATCGGCTCGCTCCTGGTCAACCCCGGCGGCCCCGGCGGCTCCGGCATCGGCTACCTCCAGGCGTACGCGGGCATCGGCTACCCGGAGCAGGTCCGCGCCCGGTACGACATGGTCTCCTTCGACCCGCGCGGGGTGGACCGCAGCAGCCCGGTCGAGTGCCTGACCGGCCCCGCCATGGACGCGTACACGCAGGTCGACCAGACCCCCGACGACACCGCGGAGCAGGCCGCACTGGTGGCGTCGTTCAAGGAGTTCGCGGCCGGCTGCCAGGAGCGCTCGCGGCGGATCCTGCCGCACGTCTCCACCGTCGACGCCGCCCGCGACATGGACATGCTCCGCGCGGTGCTGGGCGACGACAAGCTGACGTACGTCGGCGCGTCCTACGGCACCTTCCTCGGGGCGACGTACGCGGACCTCTTCCCCGGCCGCGTCGGCCGGCTGGTCCTGGACGGCGCCATGGACCCCTCCCGCTCGGCGCTCGACATGAACCGGGACCAGACCGAGGGCTTCGAGACGGCCTTCCGCTCCTTTGCCAGGGACTGCGCCAAGCAGCCCGACTGCCCCCTCGGCAAGGGCAGCCCGGAGGCCATCGCCGAACGCCTCCAGGCGTTCTTCCGCACGCTCGACGCCAAGCCGGTGCCCAGCGGCGATCCGCAGCGTCCGCTGGGCGAGTCCCTCGCCACGACCGGGGTGATCGCCGCCCTGTACGACGAGAGCGCGTGGCCGCAGCTGCGCGAGGCGCTCGCGGCGGCGATGCAGGGCGACGGCTCGGGCCTCCTCGGCCTCGCCGACGGCTACTACGAACGCCAGGCGGACGGTAAGTACGCCAACCTGATGTACGCCAACGCGGCCGTGAACTGCCTCGACCAGCCGCCGGCCTTCTCCGGCCCCGACGCGGTGACCGAGGCCCTCCCGTCCTTCCGGAAGGCGTCCCCGGTGTTCGGCGCGGGCCTGGCCTGGGCCTCGCTGAACTGCACCTACTGGCCGGTCAAGGCCACCGGCGCGGCCCGCCCGCTCACCGCGGAGGGAGCCCCGCCGATCGTGGTGGTCGGCACCCTCCGCGACCCGGCCACCCCGTACAAGTGGGCACAGTCCCTGGCGGGCCAGCTCGACTCGGGCGTCCTGCTCACGTACGACGGCGACGGCCACACGGCCTACGGCCGCGGCAGCACCTGCATCGACACCGCGCTGAACACGTACCTCCTGGAGGGCAAGCCCCCGGCAAACGGCAAAAAGTGCACGTAACGATCACGTGGTTCGGGGCACCCCGTTCGAGCCTGTAGACTAGGCGCCGCTGCTGATGAGCGAACCCCTCCGGGGGAACACTTGTCTACCAGCGGTGCCGCCTTAGCTCAGTTGGCCAGAGCAACGCACTCGTAATGCGTAGGTCTCGGGTTCGAATCCCGAAGGCGGCTCAGAGGGAGGGGGGGGGGGGGGGGCGGCGGGGGGCCGGGGGGGGGGGGTGGGGGGGGGGCGCGGGGGGGGGGGGGGGGGTCGATATAACCACACGCTCCGCGCGACAC
>NZ_JBHXTC010000012.1:120175-141056 GCF_042677605.1 Streptomyces sp. NPDC127106
GGTGGGCGGGTGGGCGCGAATTTCTATAACCCCCCCCGCTTGTGCGGGTCGGGTCGGGGTCCCCACCCCGCGGGGGGGCCCGGGGGGCGCCCCCGACGGCGGTGGCGCCCCCGCCCCTTTTCTGTTGTCCGGGACGATCGGGGCGCGGTGCGTTGGTCGTCGCGGCCCGTCCTGCGTGCCCGTTGCGTGCCCGGTCTGTCATGCGGGGCCGTGCGTTCTTGGCGTCCCTGCCCCGGGCGCCGCCCGGTCGCGCCGCGGTCGAGGCGCCGTCCGTGAACGCTGCGACGAGCGGTGTCGACCCGGCGGTCAGCCCGTAGGCGCACCGCCGTGCCTGTACCCCGCCGCGTGAGGTCGTCGCTGGTCGTCTCCCATGGCCCCGGTCGGGCTTCTTATGAGAATGTTTCGGCTCTCATGCCCCATGAGGGCGCCGGCATCGGTAACTGTCTTGTGGCGCACGGTGGTTGCGGTGACAGTGGGATTCTCCGGAGCGGCGCTCCCACCATTGGAGGATCGATGAGCCTTGCACGCTGTCTGCCCACGCGGAGATCGGCCCCGCGGGCGTGCGTGCCGGTCTGCCGGGTTCCGGACGACCGGTTCCGCGGAGCGCGAGGGTGAGTGTCGGGGGAGTGGGGATTCCGCGGCTGCAGGACCTCGCCTACGTGGAGGTCGCTCTCCTGCAGGTAGCGCAGGGGGCGACGTTCGAACAAGTGCGCCGCGCCCTCGTCGATCGAGCTGCCGGCGTGGCGCGGGAGGGGGACACCGACGGCTCGTACTCCGCCCGCAAGTGGGAGATGACCCGGTCGGACACCAAGAAGTACGTCCACAACACCGTCGACGTCCTCAAGGAGCTCATGCGGCTCGGATGGGTCGAGAGGCACATCCTTCCCTCCGGCCCCAATTCCGCCTACGTGCACGCCGATTCGGTGTTCTCGCTCACGCCGGCGGGTGGGAGGTGGGCGGCGCTGGTCGCCGACGACCGTCGTGCCGCGTACAACGCGCTCACCGGTGTGCTGCTCTCCACGCATCCGCAGTTCGAGGGCTTCCTGCGGCTGCTGGGGGCTCGGCCGGAGAGCGGGGTCGCGCACCTGACGATTCCGCTCCTGAGGTTCAGTGCCTCGGAGTACCGGTCGAACGCGACGTATCTCGACGACTTCGTACGGTTCGCGTCCGAGGCGGTTGCTCAGGGCACGCTCGGCTGGGTGGCCTCGCCCCAGGCCATCAGCGAGGGCGTCCGCGGCTACGTCCGGCGCATCGAGGAACGTGCACGTGCGCGGGAGAAGGAGCTCAGCCGGAAGCAGTTCGCCGCCACCTGTGAGGAGGCCATGGCCCGGCTGGTGTTCACCGCGGCCGGCTGCCCGCTGGACTACATCAGCCTCGAGCTGCTGCGCCGGTGGACGCGGTTCCTCGGGCTGGCCAATTTCAGCTACTACGCTCCCGGCCCGTCGGCGATGCGGCTCTGGTCCACCGCCCTGGTCACCGGGACCGGTGCTTCGGTCGAGATCAGACGACGGGTCGGCAGGGAGGTGCGCCGGGCAGCTCTGGACACCCTCTGGGCGGTCTGGCGTGAGCAGCGTTCCGACGCGGCCGGCGGCATGTACCTGCCGGTCTGGCAGCTGCGCGCGGCCGTCTGCTGGAAGCAGCGGATCAGTGACGACGAGTTCGACCTGGCGCTCCGCGAAGCCCTCGCGGGCGAGCACCCCGGACTCGGTCTGCGCATCCACCTTGACCAGGCGTGGGGGGGGGGGGGGGCCCCCGCGCGCGCGCGCCCGCCCCGCCGCCCCCCCCCCCCGCGCAGGCCGACCCCCCCCCCCCCCCCCCGCGGGGCGGGGGGCGCCCCCCCCCCCCCCCACCAAACCGCTGATCATTCCCAGCGCGAGCGGTCTGCGCCGCGTGTTCAACGTGATCAGCGTCGCCCCGGAAACCCCACCCCACCCCCACCCCCACCCCCACCCTCCGACCACCGTTGAGGAGAACTGACCCGATGACCGGCTCCTCCCGCACTGCGGGCCCCGTCTGGCTGAAGAAGCAGTGGGGGCTGCGCTACAACCCCTTCCCGACCACGGGCATCGCCCGCCTGGGCGGCGCCGACCTGCGCGAGAACGGACTGCTCTACGAGCCCGACGTCAACGGGGACAAGCTCGAAGAGGCGGTCGAGAAGTTCGTGCTCGGGGCGGCCTTCTCCGGTCTCCGGTTCGGCTACCTCTGGTCGACCGGAACCGGGCCGGGGGACTCCGATGCCCGCGGCTTCGGAAAGTCCGTGCTCATGCAGCACCTGACGGGCAGTCTCAACGAGGACTTCGGCCGCGCCGCGTACCTGAGCTGCGGGCTCGATGAGGAGGACGCCGTCGAGGAGCCGATCTGCGGGCTGCTGACGAGCTTCGACACCGCTCAGATCAGGTCCCTGAACGCCGCCCTCTTCACCGCCGTCGAGTACGCGACGGACTTCCGCGCCGACGACACGGGCCTCACGCTCGTCCAGCGCCTGCGCGAGGCGCTGGTCGCACGGACCGCGACCGACGATCCGCAGAGCCTCGCCAAGATCGTGGTCGAGCACCACCGGGATCTGCGGGGCCGCACCCTGGGGCCGCCCGACGACAAGCTCGTCCTGGCCCTGTGCGACGCCGACCCGACCGTGGCGCAGGACTGCCTGGACAAGGTCAAGCCCGCTTCACGGACCCGGAACGGCGCCGTGTACCTCGCCACGTTCCTCCTCTTCGCGGCCGCCGCGGGGATGAAGCACGTCCTGCTCTGCTGCGACCAGCTGGAGGACCTGGCGAGCACCACCACGGCGAAGGCCAAGCGGGATCTCGAAACCGAACGGTTCCGCGACATCATCCTCGAAACGCTGCCGATGGCCGACATGCTCAGCATCGTCGTCACCATGCACCCGCGTGCGGCGCTCACCATCGGTACGGCTTGGGAACTGGCGGACCTGCCGACGTTCGAGATCTCGGAGGCGAACAAGCACCGGATCGTGGTGCTGCCGGCGCTGCGCGACCTCGACTCGGCCGTCAAGCTCCTCTCGAAGTACCTCGCCTCCGCCCGCAAGAGGGAGGACCGGCCGCGCAGCGACGTGTACCCGTTCACGATGGAAGCGGTGTCGGCCCTGTTCAGCCGGTCGAACCGCAAGCCGCGTGACGTGCTGCGCAAGGCGCACGGTCTCATCGAGGCCGCCTCCGGGGACAACCTGGTGACCATCGACGAGCAGGACGTCACGCGCTACCTGGACGCGGTGGGGCCGGACACGGACGAGGACATCGGCCCGGTCGTGACGGGACCGGTGTCCATGACCCTCGACTGGAGCGCGGGATGATCCGGTTATCGCCGTGCTGCGGAGGGCCGACGTGACGGTGGACGCCTGCCCGCTGTGCGGGGCCCGCCTCTCGCCCTGCGAGAGCAACCGCTGCGGGTGCCGGGGCCCGCGCTGGCCGAGCCGCCCGGAGATCATGTACGCGATCGCCTGCTCGGTCCGCTCGCCCCTCCACGTCCGAGACTTCGCCCGCCTCGCCCAGCGCGACTACGGCTGCGGGATCGCCGTTCCCAGCGCCAACGCGGTGCTCTCACCCGACCCGCGCTTCTGCTGGGCCGGACAGGGTACGTACGGCCTGTACCGGCACGGCCCCTTGCCCGGCCCGCGGAACCTGGAGGGAGTGAGCCGGATGGTTCTGGTCGCGGCGGGGGAGCCCATGACGGTGGACGCGCTGGACTACAGCCTGAAGCAGCTCGGATACCGCTACAACGTGGCCTCTCTGAAGAATGCGATCAGGAGCTCCCGGCGGATCGGGTGCGGGCCGGACGGACGATGGGCGCACGTGCCGGGAGGGGCCGCCGGGGCCGAGCAGCGGCGCGATGTCCCCGTGGTTCCCGCCGGCCGCCCCGAGGCGTGGACCGGACTGCGTGACGCCCTGGCCGAGGACGTGCGGCGTTTCATGGTCCAGCGGGAGGCGAAGCTGCGCAGCCTCGGCGTTCCCCACCGATTCGGTCTCGACTGGGGGGAACAGCCGGGAACGATGCTGCTGACGTGAACGACGTCCGTGCGGTGGGGCCTTTGGGTCGGGTGGGGTGCGGGTGAGGGAAAGGGCTGGTCAGAGGGCTGGCGAGGGGTGCTGGGCCGGGTGGGTGAAGTGTTGCGCGGGGCGTTGAGTCGGCTGCTGCGGATGCTGAAGCATCGGCGCTGACGGGCTGTGGAATATGCCGGCTGCAAGGCCTGGGGGCCGCGTTGCGCTGTGGCGTGAGTGGTCGGTGCGTCGTCCGTCGTCCGTCGTCGTCTTGCACGTCATGAGGAGAGGGACCCACCGAGATGACCCCTGCCCACGATCCGGCTGCGCTGGCGGAAGCGCCGAAGGCCGCGCAGGCGCTGTACCAGGCCATGATCGGCGCCGCGGGGCCGGCCGCAACCGGGTGGACCGGCCCGCGGAGCCTTCCCACACCCGTCAGGTGGGGCGAGAAGGTGCTGATCCTCGGCGCCGGAGTCGCCGGGCTCACCGCGGCGTACGAGCTGAGCATGCTCGGCTTCGACTGCACCGTCCTGGAGGCCCAGCAGCGCGTCGGCGGCCGGAACCGCACGGCGCGCCGGGGCGACAAGCTCTACGAGATCGATGAGCACACCGGGCGGGCGGTGCACACCCACACCTGTCGGTTCGACGACGGGATGTACCTGAACCTGGGACCGGGGCGCATTCCGTACCACCACCGCCGGGTGCTCAAGTACTGCCGGGACTTCAAGGTGGCGCTGGAGCCGTACGTCATGGAGACCACGGCCAACCTGGTCCGACCGCCGAACGCGGCGAAGGCGCTGCCCAACCGCCGCGTGGCCAACGACACCCGCGGCCACATCGCGGCGAAGCTCGCCGAAACCCTGGTCACGCACGACACGTTCACCGGGGAAGCGCGGGACCTGCTGCGCATCTTCGGCGCGCTCGACATCGACGGCAAGTACTCGCAGGCCAGGCGTTCCGGGTACCTCTACGACCCGGTGATCGAGGAGCCGTTCCCCGTCCCCGCGCAGCCGCTGACCTGGGAGGAGCTGGTGGAGTCGGGCTTCTGGCGGACCAGCTTCTACCAGCCGCTCGACTACCTGTGGCAGGCGACGATGTTCCAGCCGGTCGGCGGCATGGACAAGATCGTCGACGCGCTGGCGCAGCAGGCCAGGCTCGCCGGCGCGGAGATCGTGCTCGGGGCCGAGGTCACGGCGATCGACATCGGTCGGGACGGGCCGGGCGCCGTGGTGTCGTACGTGCACGACGGCCGGGAGATCGAGGCCGGCGCCCGCTACTGCGTCAGCAACATCCCCGTTCCGGTCCTCAAGGGCGTCGGGCGGACCGGCTTCTCCGAGGCGTTCGAGAGCGCGATCGACGTCGTGGAGTTCGAGAAGACCTGCAAGGTGGGCTGGCAGGCCAACCGGCGTTTCTGGGAGGGCGACTTCGACGGTGCGGGCACCGTCGGGGGCATCTACGGCGGGATCAGCTGGACCTCCCACAACATCACGCAGATCTGGTACCCGTCCAACGACTACTTCTCCGACAAGGGAACCCTCACCGGCGCCTACAACTTCAAGGCCAACGCCGAACACCTCGGCAGCCTGCCGACCCAGGAACGCCTGGACCTGGCCCGCCAGGGCGCGATCGAACTGCACCCCGAGTTCGAGGAGGACGAGCTCGTCCCCCAGGACAAGGGCGTCACCATCGCCTGGCACAAGGTGCCCCACCAGCTCGGCGGCTGGGCGTACTGGAAGCCGGGCGAGGACGGCCACCACGAGGCGTACCGGCAACTGCTCCAGCCGGAGGGCGGTGACGTCTTCTACGTCACCGGCGACCAGATCTCCCCGCTGCCCGGCTGGCAGGAGGGCGCCATGATGTCGGCCGAGTACGTCGCCTGGCAGATCCTCGGCATCATCCCGCGCACGGTGCCCGAGGTGGTCACCGTTCCGGACTCGGACGCCCTGACGCAGGGCATGAGCTGACCCGCTCCCCTTCCGGAAGGGCCCCGGGACGCCGTCCGCCAGGACGCCGCCCCCGGGGCCCTTTCCCGTGGTGAGCCGTGCATTCACCGGGGGCACGGCAGGGCCGTCCGGGTAGCGGTCGCCGCCGTCCGGGGTGCGGGCTAGCTTGGAATGGCTGGACCTGGACTGGACCTGGACGTCGCGTGGCAGGAGGCCGGCATGACGACACGGTTGCGCAGGGCGGCGGTGGCGGGGGCGGCCGCGGTGGGGCTGCTGGCGGCGCCCCTGGGAACGGGGACCGGCCACGCACAGGACACGGACCCGCGGACGGCACCCACCGGGGCGGTCTCGACACCGGCACGGCAAGGGGAGTTCCCGCAGCTCACCCCGGCCGTGGCCCGGCAACTGGACCGGGCCGTGCGGAAGGTGTTGGCCGAGGCCAAGGTGCCCGGCGTCATGGTGGCCCTGTCCGCGCCCGGGAAGGGCGAGTACATCCGCACCTTCGGCGTCGCCGACACGTCGACCGGCCAGCCCATGACCACCAACCTGTACATGCGGATCGGCAGCGAGACCAAGACCTTCACCGTCACCGCCCTGCTGGAGCTGGTCGACCAGGGCAAGGTCGGCCTCGACGACCCGATCGGGCAGTACGTCGACGGGGTGCCGAACGGCGACGAGATCACCCTGCGCGAGCTGGCCGGGATGCGCAGCGGTCTGTACAACTACTCCGAGGACCCGGACTTCTTCAAGGCGCTGACGAGCAACCCGCGCAAGCCGTTCACCCCGCAGGAGCTGCTCGCGTACTCCTTCAAGCACCCGGTGATGTTCGCGCCGAACGCCAAGTTCTACTACAGCAACACCAACCTGATCCTGCTGGGCCTGGTCATCGAGAAGGTCAGCGGGATGAAGCTCGACGACTACATCGACAAGTACGTGACCACTCCGGCCGGGCTGCCGCACACCGTCTTCCCCGTCGGCGCCGAGTTCCCGACGCCGCACGCGCAGGGGTACACCGAGCAGACCGCCGACGGGCAGATACAGAACGCCACGAACTGGAACCCGTCCTGGGCCTGGGCGGCCGGCGCGATGGTCTCCGACCTCGCCGACCTGCGCAAGTGGGCCCGCATCCTGGCCACCGGCACGCTACTGGAGCCCGGGACGCAGGCCGAGCGGCTCAAGGTCGTCGACGCGCTGCCCGGCACCGGCTACGGGCTGGGCATCTTCAACGTGCAGGGCTGGATCGGCCACAACGGCTCGCTGCCCGGCTACGAATCGCTGACCGTCTTCCTGCCGGAGGCCCAGGCCACCTTGGTCGTGCTGCTCAACACCGACGTCACGGCCGAGGGCGAGGAGCCCAGCACCCTCTTCGGCAGGGCCATCACCGAGATCGTGACCCCCGAGCACGTCTTCGACCTGCCGGCGCAGGGAGGCGCAGGGACGCCCCCGCCGAGGTGAAACCTTCTGCAGCCCCCTCGCGTCAGGGGAGTGAGACGGACACGAGGGGGAGCGGATGCGGCAGGGGCGCAGGGACGGGTTCCGCGCGTTCGCGGCAGGCCGGGAGGATCGCAGCGTCGAGGAGACCGCCGACGCCGTGAACTCCGGCTCCGCGGCCGTACGCACCCGCACCACGCGGGCCCTGGCCCGGCTGCGGGAGCAACTCGGCGGCTCGCTGGCAGAGTTCGCGGGGCGGTGAGCTGCGCCGCCCGGCGCCTGTCGCTCCCTCTGCCCCTTCTCGTATTCGCTTGCCCTCACTACGCGGTGGAAGGTCTGGTGCCGTATGCCTTTCGAAGATGAGCCCGGCGACGCCCTGCGGCCCGCCGGGGACGGGTTCACCGCCGACCCGCAAGCCCTTGCGGCGCCCGGCGAGCAGCGCGGGCGGCGCCCGGTGGTCCGGCGGCGCGCGGCCGTGGTCGGCGGGTCGGTGCTGGCCCTGGCCGTGATCGGGGCGGGCGGGGCCTACGCCGGCGGCCTGTTCGGCAGCAGCGGCACGGAAGGCGGGCCGGTGCACGCCGCCGCGGAGCCCGCGCCGCCGACCGGGCCGGACGGCGGAAGCGGAAGCGGAACGGGATCCGGACCACCGCGTCGGACCGGCACCGGGGCCGTCTCCGCAGACCAGCTGGTCGGCGCACTCAGGCAGCTGCTCCTCGGCGGAACCCTGACCGACACCGAGGCGCGCGGTACCGGCGACCCGGAGGGCCCGATGGTGTCCGGGGTGTACGACGACGGCAAGGGCGGAGCGGCCGTCGCCGTGAGCCTCTCGCGGGTCCACCCCACGGGGGCGAAGGCCGCCGCGGCCGTCACCTGCCCGGAGAAGTTCCGCGCGGCCTACGACGCGTGCGAGTCCACCACTCGCCCGGACGGCTCCCGGCTCATGATCTACCAGGGGTACGAGTACCCCGACCGGCGCGAGCCGACCAAGCGGTGGCAGGCCGTGCTGGTCACCGCCCAGGGCTTCCGGGTGGACGTACAGGAGTGGAACGCTCCGGCCGAGAAGGGCGCGCCCGTATCGCGGCCCCAGCCGCCCCTGGACAGGGCCCGGTTGGCGGCGGTGGCGACCTCGCCGCTGTGGCATGCGGCCCTGAACGGCCTGCCGGCCGCGGCGCCGGACGCGCAGCAGCCCCTCGTCCCGGCCGGCGGGCCGGACGCCGCGGCGGTACTCCCGGCGCTGCTGCCCACGGACGGCGCCACCGTCATCGGGAAGGGGGGCACCGCCGACCACGCCTACGTCGTGCTCGACGACGGCCGGGGCGGCTCGCTCGTCCAGGTCAACGTGCAGAAGCAGATGGGCGAGCTCCTGGCGGGGTACTTCACCAACCCGCGGACCACCGTGCTGGCGGACGGCACCAAGGTCCTCGCGGAGAAGAAGAACGGGGAGAAGGGGGGCGCGGGCGTCGTCATGTGGACGGTGGACACGCTGCGCCCGGACGGCCGGCGGGTGGTGATCTCCGCGTTCAACACCGCAGACCAGAACAAGGCGGCGAGCCGGGCCGAGCCGCTCCTGACGATCGAGCAGCTCCGACAGGTCGCGCTCGACCCCCAGTGGACCGGCTGAGGCGGAGCTCCCCCACGAGCCCGAAGCGGAGGCCGAAGCGGAGGCTGAAGCGGTGGCCGAAGACGAGCCGGCCGCCCGGGCTGCCGGCCGGGCTCATTTGGCGTCGGCATAGCACTCCACGATCGCCGTCGTGAACGGGAACCGGACCGGAGTGTCGCCGAACGCGATCCGCCCGGCCCGGTCCCCGGCGGCGCGGATCGCCTCTGCGACGGCCTCCGCCTCCTCGGCCGGGCAGTGCACTATCACCTCGTCGTGCTGGAAGAACACCAGTTCGGCCCGCATCCCGGCGGCGGCGATGGCCTGCCGCAGCGCCGCCAGGAGCAGCAGCGCCCAGTCGGCGGCGCTGCCCTGGACGACGAAGTTCCGGGTGAAGCGGCCGCGGGCCCGGGAGTCGGTGGAGGCGTACCCCGGGATCCAGGCGTCTTCCCGGCGGCTCTGCGGGAGGCCCGCCTCCCCGGGCTCGTCGGCGTAGCCCGCCTCGCCGTCGTCGGCGTCCCCGGCGTCCCCGCGGCGCGCCGGGGGCGGGCAGGTGCGGCCCAGCCAGGTCCGGACGAGGCGGCCCTCCTCGCCCGCCTTCGCCGCGTCGTCCACGTACGCCACGGCCTGCGGGAAGCGGCGGCGCAGCGCGGCCAGGTTCTTCAGGCCGTCGCCGGAGGTCTGGCCGTACACGGCGCCGAGGACGGCCAGCTTGGCCTGGTCGCGGTCGCCGGAGAAACCCTGCCGGGAAATGGCCGTGTACAGGTCCTCCCGGCGGCCCGCCACCTCCATGAACGCCGGGTCACGGGAGATCGCGGCCAGGACGCGCGGCTCCATCTGGTCGGCGTCGGCGACGACCAGCCGCCAGCCCGGGTCGGCGACGACGGCCCGGCGGATCACCTTGGGGATCTGCAGGGCGCCGCCGCCGTTGGTGACCCAGCGGCCGGTCAGGGTGCCGGCGGGGACGAACTCGGGGCGGAAGCGGCCGTCGCGGACCCAGTCCTGGAGCCAGCCCCAGCCGTTCGCGGTGTAGATCCGGTACAGCTTCTTGTACGCGAGGAGGGGGGCCACCGCGGGATGGTCGAGGCCCTCGATCTCCCAGCGGCGGGTGGACGTGAGCCGGATCCCCGCCGCGGCGAAGGCCTTCACCACGTCGGCGGGCAGCTCCGGCCGCACCCGGCGGCCGAACGCGGCGGAGACCTCGTCGGCCAGCTCGGCGAGGCGGCGGGGCTCGCCGCCGCCCGCGTAGCGCTCGCCGAGGAGCTCGGTGAGCACGGCGCGGTGGATGTCGGCCCGCCAGGGCATCCCGGCGCGGTGCATCTCGGCGGCGATCAGGAACGCCGCCGACTCCGCGGCCGTCAGCAGCCGCATGCGGTCGGGATGAGCGGTGGCCGCGTGCCGCCGCTCCTGGTCCTCGTAGACGGCGATCAGCGCGTCGAGGGGCAGCGGAGCGGGGCGCGGCTCGAACAGGGAGTCCTGCGCGCCGGGCGCGGCGGCCCGCGCCGGGGGGTCGGGCGGCACCGGGGCACCCGTGAGCCGGGCCCAGGCGGCGGCCGCAGAACGGGGCTCGCCGGAGCGGCCCTCGTGGCCGAGGAGCAGCAGCTCGGCGTCCTCGACGTCGTAGCAGCGGTCGACGCGGATGCCGGCGGCGAGCAGGTGGGGGTAGACGGCGGAGGTGGACCGCCAGATCCAGCGGGTGGCCGCGGGGGCGGCCCGGACGGCCTCGGCGGGGTCGGCGACGGTGATCCTCCCGGACCCGGCCGCGGGGGTGGGGGTGGCCGCGAAGGTGAGGGGTGCGGCGTGCCACCGGCCCTCGGCGTCTTCGGCCAGGGCCCACCGTGGGGGGCGGTCGCTCATGCGTCCGAGTCTCCCACCGGGGTCTGACAGCGCCGAGCCGCCGCTCCGGGCTTCGCCGCGGCACCCCCGGCGTCGGCCCGGACTCCGCCCGGACTCCGCCCGGGAACCCCGTGCGGGCCTCGGATGCCGGCCGGGGCCGGGCTTTTCGGGGGGCTGCCCCGGACCCGGCGCCTCAAGCGCCGGCGGGGCTGGATGTGGCCGGCCCGGCGCTTCGGATGCCGGCCGGGCTGGGTTTGGCTCGGGCACCGGACGGGCTGGGCGGGTCGGGGTCCGGCTTCGGGGATGGGTGGGGCGCCTTGGGTGTGCGGGGGCGTGGGAGGCTGAGGGGGTGAGGGACGTTGTTGATCGGGCCTGTGAGGCCGCGCTCTACGGGCAGGACGATGCCGGGCTGGATACCGGGGCCTCGCTGCTCGCCGCCGATGCCGGCCGCTGGGCCGAGGCCGGGCGGGAGCTGCTGGCGCGCGGGGAGGCGTACGTACGGCAGGCCTGGGAGCGCGGCTGGCAGCCGGCGGACGTGCTGCGGCTGGTGCGCCGGGACCTCGACGAGCGGCATCTGCGGATCACCGGCGACCTGATCGCCGGGGAGGCGCGGCGCTACGCCCGGCTGCCCGAGCGGTGGACCGACGCCGAGGCGTGGTGGATGGACGACACGCGGTACGCGGAGCGGCTCGCCCAGCGGGAGAAGGCGGACCGGTTCACCCTGGCCACGGTGTTCCTCGAGGTGTTCCGGCTGCTGATCCGGCTGCCGTCCATCGAGCCGGTGGGCCCGCTTCCCGGCGACGCGGCCGCCGACGCCCTGGAGCACGCGCACATCGAGCCGCGCATGCTCGGCCGCATCCGCGCCCTGCTCGCCAAGGCCGAGGCGACCACGTACCCGGAGGAGGCGGAGGCTCTCAGCGCCAAGGCCCAGGAGCTGATGGCGCGGCACACCGTCGACGAGGCGCTGCTCGCGGCGGGGGGCCAGGGGCCCGCCCAGGTGCCGGCGGCCTGCCGGATCGGGGTGGAG
Source organism: Streptomyces sp. NPDC127106 (assembly GCF_042677605.1). Taxonomy (NCBI): domain Bacteria; kingdom Bacillati; phylum Actinomycetota; class Actinomycetes; order Kitasatosporales; family Streptomycetaceae; genus Streptomyces; species Streptomyces sp. NPDC127106. The sequence goes on from NZ_JBHXTC010000012.1 coordinate 132,008, forward strand.
CCTCCGTACGAGGAGGCCAAGGCGGTGCTGCTGGACGCGGTGGCCACCGCCAACCGGTGCCGGGCGGTGTGGAACAGCGCCCTGGAGTTCTCCACGGTGGTCGGTTTCGAGAGCGACCTGGAGGCGGTGGAGCTGCTCTACACCTCGCTGCTCGTGCAGGGCACGGCCGCCATGACCCGGGCCGAGGCCGAGCAGCGGGCCGGCGGGCGCAAGCGGACCAAGACCTTCCGGCAGTCGTTCCTGCTCGCCTACGCCAGCCGCCTCGGCCGCCGCCTCGCCGAGACCGCCGAGCACGCCGCGACCGAGGCCCCGGACAACCTGCCCGCCCTGGTGGCCCGCGACGTCGCCGTCACCACCCGGGCGGACGAGATGTTCCCCCGCACGACGACCACCAGGCTGCGCGGGGCCACGGACCTCGCGGGCTGGAACGACGGCACGGCCGCCGCCGACCGCGCGCACATGCGGCGGGACCGGCCGCTTCCGCGTTAGCCGCGGTCCGCCCCAGAACGTGATCAAGGGAGCACCCTCCGCGTGCACGTGCATCTGCCCATGCAGCTACCCATGAACACAGCTATGATCCCGTGGAGTTGACATCTGCACTATCGGGGGCTTCCTGTGGACCACGCGTACAACGGGATGGCAGCTGCAGAACTCGACGGCGTGACCTGGCAGAAGAGCAGACACAGCAACTCGCAAGGGTCCTGTGTGGAGTTCGCCAAGCTGCCGGGTGGTGCTGTCGCCGTGCGCAACTCCCGCTTCCCTGACGGACCGGCACTCGTCTACACGCCGGCCGAGATCGAGGCGCTGCTGTTGGGCGTCAAGGACGGCGAGTTCGACCACTTGATCAGCTGAGCGTTGGACTCGGGTGCGGACCCGCACCACTCAGGAACCGTGCCACCGATCAAGCCATGCACGTGCACCGGCCGGAACCGATCGCCATGATCAGTTCCGGCCGGATGTCGCGTTCCCGCTTCCTGCCGCCGCCCGCCGCCCGCCGCCCGCCGGCGCCTGGTGGTGCGCCTGAAGTGCCTGATGCGCCTGGTGCGGGCCGCTACTCGGGGAGCATGAACAGCGCCCATACGACCTTGCCGGTCAGCCGCCCCGCGAGCGGGTGCCAACCCCAGCTGTCGCTGTAGGCGTCCACCAGGAACAGCCCGCGCCCGGACTCCAGGTCGCAGTTCTCCCGAGTGCGCTCCGGTTCGAACGATCCGCCCGGCCGGTCCTCGCTGGGGTCGCGCACCGCGCACACCAGCCGCGAGCTCCACCGCATCAGGTGCAGCCGCACGGCCGCCTCGGGCTCGCCGCCGCCGGCCGCCGCCGGCCGCGGATCCCCAGGTAGGGCGTGGCGCAGCGCGTTGGTGACCAGTTCGGAGACGACCAGGGCCACGTCGTCGAAGCGGTCGTCGAGGCCCCACTGGGACAGGGTCGACCGGGTGAACGAACGGGCTCCGCGGACCGCTTCGAAGCGGGCGGGCAAGGAGCAGGAGGCGGACCCGGACACAGCCGTGGGGTCGACCGGGGGCAGCCCCTGCCGTAACGGCTCGAGCATGGTCGATCCATTCGTCCCCATGCGAGGCACTCCCGGGATTCGCGGACGTGGCGGCGGCTTGCGTCCAGAAAGAACTGCGGGGTGGGTCCGGCGCCGGCGCGAAGAGCACGCAGGTGCGCGGCACCATCGTTCCGAATGCAGAAGCTGGATGCAAGGGCAGATGCACGTGCACGCGCCGGACCTGTCCCCTCCCGTGATGGTTCTTGCTCATTTCTTCCTACGCACACTTAAGGACTTCTTTTACGGCGGCACGGATTCCGTTACAGAACGAGTACGGGCCGATGCGTTTTGGTGGCAGACTGCGTGGCCTGGGGTTCGGGGGCCCAGCGACGCAGCACACGCGCAGACCACGCGTATCCATGGCGATGGGGAGGGCAGGACAGTGACCGCAGAAGCAGGCGGTTCCGTGGTGCGCCGCATCCTCCTGGGCTCACAGCTCAGGCGACTCCGAGAATCCCGGGGCATCACCCGTGAGGCGGCCGGCTACTCGATCCGCGCATCCGAATCGAAGATCAGCCGCTTGGAGTTGGGAAGGGTGAGTTTCAAGGCACGAGACGTCGAAGACCTCCTCACGCTCTACGGGGTCACGGACGGCGCGGAGCGCGAGTCGCTCCTCGGCCTGGTCCGGGAGGCCAACGCGGCGGGCTGGTGGCACAGTTACGGCGACGTGCTGCCCGGCTGGTTCCAGACCTACATCGGCCTGGAGGGCGCGGCGTCACTCATCAGGATCTACGAAGTCCAGTTCGTCCACGGCCTGTTGCAGACCGAGGCGTACGCCCAGGCCGTCGTCAGCCGCGGCATGCCCGGCGCCTCCCAGGCCGAGATCGACCGCCGCGTCGCGCTGCGCCTGGAGCGCCAGAAGGTGCTCGTATCGGAGAGCGCCCCGGTCTTCCACGCCGTCCTCGACGAGGCCGCCCTGCGCCGCCCCTACGGGGGCCGCGAGGTCATGCGCGGCCAGCTGGAGCACCTCATCGAGGTCTCCCAGCGGCCCAACGTGCAGCTCCAGGTGATGCCGTTCTCCTTCGGCGGCCACTCCGGCGAGAGCGGTGCCTTCACCCTGCTGCGCTTCCCCGAGTCCGACCTCCAGGACATCGTCTACCTGGAGCAGCTCACCAGCGCGCTCTACCTCGACAAGGAGGAGGAGGTGGGGCAGTACGAGCGGGCCATGACCCGGCTCCAGGCGGACTGCCCCGACCCCGACCAGACCCGCGATCTCTTGCGCGGCCTACTCCAACTGTCTTGATTCGCACGTAGTATGACGTCTGATCAGTGCATGACCGATCGATCTGACGGTGCAGCGCACGGGTGCGCGCTCGCAGTAAGGGATGGCATGTCCATATTCGACGACCTGGCTCACCAGTACATCGACGGCACATGGCAGGCCGGCACCGGTTCGTGGGACATCATCGACGTCAACCCCTACAACGGGGAGAAGCTCGCGGCCATCACCGTGGCCACCGTCGAGCAGGTGGACCAGGCCTACCGCGCCGCCGAGCGCGCGCAGAGAGACTGGGCCGCCACCAGCCCCTACGCCAGACGGGCCGTCCTCGAACGGCTCCTGCGGATCACCGAGGAGCGGGAGAAGGAGCTCGTCGAGGCGATGATCGACGAGCTCGGCGGCACCCGCTCCAAGGCCGAGTACGAGATCCACCTCGCCAAGGAGTTCGTCCGCGAGGCGATGCAGCTGGCCGTCCGCCCCGAGGGCCGGATCCTGATCTCGCCCGTCGAGGGCAAGGAGAGCCGCGTCCAACGGCTCCCCGTCGGGGTCGTCACCGTGATCAGCCCCTTCAACTTCCCCTTCCTGGTCACCCTGAAGTCGGTCGCCCCGGCCCTCGCCCTGGGCAACGCCGTCGTGGTCAAGCCGAACCAGAACGCCCCCGTGATCGGCGGCGGGGTCATCGCCAAGCTCTTCGAGGACGCGGGCCTGCCGCCCGGGCTGCTCAGCGTGCTGGTCACCGACATCGCCGAGATCGGCGACGCCCTCCTGACCCACCCGGTCCCCAAGGTGATCTCCTTCGCCGGCTCGGACCGCGTCGGCCGGCACGTCGGCGCGGTCGCCGCCCGCCACTTCAAGCGGACCGTCCTGGAGCTGAGCGGCAACAGCGCCCTGGTCGTCCTCGACGACGCGGACATCGACTACGCCGTCGACGCGGCCGTCTTCAGCCGCTTCGTCTACCAGGGCCAGGTCTGCATGGCCGCCAACCGGATCCTGGTCGACGCCTCCGTCGCCGAGGAGTTCACCGAGAAGTTCACCGCCCGGGTGCGGTCCCTGAAGACCGGCGACCCCCGCGAGGCCGACACCCACATCGGCCCCCTGATCAACTCCTTCCAGGCCGAGGCGCTCACCGCCCTCGTGGACCGCGCCGTCGAATCCGGCGCCACGGCCCTCGTACGCGGCGCTACGCGCGGCAACCTGGTCGAACCCACCGTGCTGACCGGGATCCCCGAGGACTCCCCGCTGCTGGGCCAGGAGATCTTCGGCCCCGTCGCCCTGCTGATGGTCTTCGACGGCGAGGACGAGGCCGTGGCCCTGGCCAACGCGACCCCGTACGGGCTGAGCGGCGCCGTCCACACCCGGGACGTCGAGCGCGGCGTCCGCTTCGCCCAGCGCATCGAGACCGGAATGATCCACGTCAACGACTCCACCATCGGCGACGAACCGCTGGCCGCGTTCGGCGGGGAGAAGGCCTCCGGGCTCGGCCGGCTCAACGGCGAGGCAACGGTCGAGGCCTTCACCACCCAGAAGTGGATCTCGGTCCAGCACGGCAGGAGCACCTTCCCGCTCTGAGGGCGGCCCGCTCTAGACTCGGCTGGACCGGCACTCGGCCGGGTCGGCGGCGGGCAGCGCTTCGGGGGAGTTTCGAGTTGAGCAACATTCCGGAGACGGGGCGGACACCCCGGGTCCAGAACCGCCTGGTGGTCATCCAGGTGGTCGTCTTCTCGCTGCTGCTCACCCTCGGCGGCCGCCTGTGGTACCTCCAGATCCGCAACGGCCAGGAGTACACGGACGAGGCGAAGAACAACCACGTCCAACAGGTCGTCCAGCCCGCGGTGCGCGGCTCCATCCTCGACGCCCGCGGGGTCCCCCTCGCCGACAACGAGACCCGCATGGTGGTCTCCGCCAGCCGCACCGAGCTGAGCAAGATGAAGGACAGGGGCAAGGACGTCCTCACCCGTCTCGCGGGCGTCCTGGGCCTGCCGCCGGAGGCCGTCGTCAACAGCGTCCGGCTCTGCGACGCCAAGACCCCCAAGCCCTGCTGGAACGGTTCGCCGTACCAGCCGATCCCCATCACCGCCGAGGCCACCACCGACCAGGTCCTGGAGATAAGGGAGCACGCGGAGCGGTTCCCGGGCATCACCGCCGAGCCGACCGCCCTGCGCCGCTACCCCGCACCCGACCAGGCCAACACCGCCCAGGTGCTGGGCTACCTCTCGCCCGTCACCGACGCGGAGATCGCCAAGGCGAAGAAGACCGACTCCCCGTACCTGCGCTCCGACCAGGTGGGCCGCTCCGGCCTGGAGCGCACGTACGACAAGGAGCTCCGCGGCAAGGCGGGCGTCACCCGCTACGAGGTCGACAACCTCGGCCGCGTCATCGGGCTGGCCCAGGCCGACAAGCCCACGCCCGGCGCGAACGTCGTCACCTCGATCGACTCGCGCGTGCAGGCCGTCGCCGAGCGCGAGCTGGCCTACGCGATGGCCGAGGCCCGCAAGGGCTACGACAAGAACACGCACCGCAACTACGAGGCCGACTCGGGCGCCGTGGTCGTGATGGAGTCCAAGACCGGCCGGATCGTCGCGATGGCCTCCAGCCCGACGTACGACCCGGGCTTGTGGGTCGGCGGCATCTCCGCCAAGGACTACGCCTCCCTCACCGCCAAGGACTCCAACTACCCGCTGCTCAACCGGGCGATCCAGGGCCAGGCCGCCCCCGGCTCGATCTTCAAGGTGGTCACCTCGACCGCCGCGGTCAACGCGGGCTACCCCTTCGACGGCCGTTACCCCTGCCCCAGCTCCTACTCCGTCGGCGGCCAGACCTTCACCAACTTCGAGTCCCAGGGCTACGGCGACATCAACCTCGGTCGCGCCCTGGAGGTCTCCTGCGACACGGTCTACTACGCCCTCGCCGACAGGGAGTGGAAGAAGGACGGCGGGATCAACCCGAAGAAGGACCCCAAGGACTGGTTCCTGAAGACGGCCCACGAGTTCGGCCTCGGCAAGCCGACCGGCATCGACCTGCCCAACGAGGTCGCCGGCCGGGTCCCCGACCGCCAGTGGAAGAAGGACTTCTTCGAGGCCAACAAGGCCGCCTGGTGCCGGGACGGCAAGAAGGACGGCAGCTTCGCCGAGAAGATCGCCTACGAGAACTGCCGCCAGGGCAACCAGCTGCGCGAGGGCGACGCCATCAACTACTCCATCGGCCAGGGCGACACCCTCGTCACCCCGGTCCAGATGGCCTCGATCTACGCGGCCATCGCCAACGGCGGCACCCTGCACCAGCCCACCATCGGCAAGGCGATCGTCAGCGCCGACGGCACCTCGGTCAAGGAGATCGCCCCGAAGCAGCAGGCCCGCCTGCCCATGGACGCCGAACTGCGCGACGACATCGACCGGGCCCTCGCCTCGGTGGTCACCTCCGGCAGCGCGGCCTGGCGGTTCGGCGGCTGGCCGCAGAAGCAGATCCCGATGCACGCCAAGACCGGCACCGCCGAGGTCCAGGGCAAGCAGACCACCTCCTGGTTCGCCTCGTACACCGAGGACTACGCGATCGTGATGACGATCTCCCAGGGCGGCACCGGCTCCGGTGCCTCCGGTCCGGCCGTCCGCAAGATCTACGAAGCGATGTACGGGCTCGACGAGAAGGGCGGCCAGGACCTGTCCAAGGCCCTCCTGCCCAAGCCGATGACCGAGCTCCCGGCGATCCGTCCGGACGGCGACGCGTCCTGATCCCGTCCCGCCAAGTCCCTGGTTTAGGACAGGAGCTGACCTCAATCCTCCGTAGCGTGCTTCTTGTCAGCAGCACGCACGACACCCGGAAAACATCCGGAAAAACGGAGGTCCCCCATGCCCACGTTCGTTCCCGCAGAAGCCCACGGCGACGAGCTCGGCGCGCTCCTGTCCTACCTCGACGCCCAGCGCGGCGCGCTGCGCCGGGCGGTGTTCGGTCTGACCGAGGAGCAGGCGGCGAGCTGCCCGAGCGCGAGCGGCCTGTCCCTGGCGGGGCTGCTCAAGCACGCCGCCGAGGTGGAGCTGACCTGGCTGCGCTGGGCGCAGCAGCAGCCCAACGAGCGCCAGCGCGACGCGGAGACCTGGGGCGACAGCTTCCGGCTCGTCGGCGACGAGACCATGCCGGAGATCCTCACCTTCTGGGACGGCGTCTCGGCCGAGCTGGAGAAGTTCCTGCGCGAGGTGCCCGCCCTGGACCACACCTTCCCGCTGCCCGACATGCCGTGGCTCCCCGACGACACCAGCGTGTCGATGCGGTGGCTCCTGCTCCACCTGGTCGAGGAGCACGCCCGGCACGCGGGCCACGCCGACATCATCCGGGAGTCCCTGGACGGGAAGACCGCCTTCGAGCTGGTGACCCTGGTGCAGGGCGGGACCTGGCCGCCGGCGTAGCCTCCGCCACGGCCCGGGACCGAGGGCTTGCACCTCACGCGGCGTGAGGAGGGAGAGTCGGGGGCGTACGAGAGAAGGGCGGAAGCATGAGCTACTCCGTGGGCCAGGTCGCCGGATTCGCCGGAGTCACGGTGCGCACGCTGCACCACTACGACGAGATCGGCCTGCTCTCCCCGAGCAGTCGCAGCCACGCGGGCCACCGGCGGTACGACGACGCCGACCTGGACCGGCTGCAGCAGATCCTGTTCTACCGGGAGCTCGGCTTCCCCCTCGACGAGGTCGCGGCCCTGTTGGACGACCCGGACGCGGACCCGAGGGAGCAGCTGCGCCGGCAGCACGCCCTCCTGTCCGACCGGATCGCCCGGCTCCAGCAGATGGCCAAGGCCGTGGAGCACGCCATGGAGGCGAAGAAGATGGGCATCAACCTCACGCCCGAGGAGAAGTTCGAGGTCTTCGGGGACCACGACCCCGACCAGTACGCCGAGGAGGCCGAGCAGCGCTGGGGCCATACCGACGCGTACCAGGAGTCCGCGCGCCGGACCGCCTCCTACACCAAGGAGGACTGGCAGCGGATCCTGGCCGAGGGGGAGGACCTGAACCGGCGTCTGGCCGCGCTGCTGGACACCGGGGCGGCCGCCGACTCCGGGGACGCGATGGAGCTGGCCGAGGAGCACCGCGCCTGGATCGAGCGGAACCACTACACCTGCCCGTACGAGATGCACACCTGCCTCGGTGAGATGTACGTCTCCGACGAGCGGTTCACGGCCTACTACGACGCCGTGCGGCCGGGGCTGGCGGTGTTCCTGCGGGACGCCATCCTCGCCAACGCGGTCCGCAAGGCGTAGCCGTGGCCTAGCCACGGATCGACGGGGGCCTCAGACGTACGGCCACCTCCGGGTACCTGGAACCCGGAGGTGGCCGTATCCGTTGAAAATTGAGACACTCCCCCCAGTCCGCCGCACCCGCGTCCGCGCGGACGCACCCGATCCTGGAGATACCCGCACCCGTGTACACGCTTGCGCTCGCCCCTGAGTGGATGTCCCCGGACTACCTGATCTCGCACTTCGGGCTGATCGGCATCCTGGTCATCGTCTTCGCCGAATCGGGCCTGTTCGCCTTCCTGCCCGGCGACTCCCTGCTCTTCACGGCGGGCCTGCTCGTCGCCAACGGCGAGTACATCAAGCAGCCGCTGTGGCTGGTGTGCACCCTGATCACGATCGCCGCGATCCTCGGCGACCAGGTCGGCTACATGATCGGCAAGTTCTTCGGCCCGAAGCTCTTCAACCGGCCGAACTCCAAGCTGTTCAAGCGGGAGAACCTGGACAAGGCGCACGAGTTCATGGACAAGCACGGCCCGAAGGCCATCGTGCTCGCCCGCTTCGTGCCGATCATCCGCACCTTCGCGCCGATGGTCGCGGGCGCCGGCTCGATGCAGTACCGCACCTTCCTGACGTACAACGTCATCGGCGGCATCGCGTGGGGCACCGGCATCACGGTCGCGGGCTTCTGGCTCGGCCAGATCGACTTCATCAAGACCAACGTCGAGGCGATCCTCGTCGGGATCGTGCTGGTCTCGGTGATCCCGGTGGTCTTCGAGGTGCTCAAGGCCCGCAAGGAGGCCAAGGAGGCCAAGGCGGCCGGCGGTCCGGCGCCGGAGGCGCCCGCGGCCGGCGAGCGCCGCCGCCACGCCAAGCGGTAGCAGCCCTTCCGCGGCCCGTGGACGACTCTCCTGCGCCCCGGTGGACCCTGGCGGGCCAGCGGGGGGCAGTCGTGTTCCCGAGGGCCGGAGAGGGGGGCATTCGGGTGCGGGTGTGGGGGTGGGTTTGAGTATGCGCGGGTGCGGGTAGGCCCGGGGCGGGGGGGGGGGGGCCGCGCGGGGGG
>NZ_JBHXTC010000013.1:0-1467 GCF_042677605.1 Streptomyces sp. NPDC127106
CCCGGGGCAACCGGGGGGGCGGGGGGGGCGGGCGCGGGGGGGCGGGGGGCGGGGGGCGGGGGGGGGGGGGGCCGGGGGCGGCGGGGGGGGGGGGGGGGGGGGGGGGCGGCGCGGGGCGCCGCAGCCGGCTCCTACAGCACGGGGTGGACGTCCTCGGGCGCCGCGACCGGCGTGGCGGAGAAGGAGAACGCCGCCAGCGCCTCGGCACCCGCCGCAGCCGGGTCCGTCCCCTCGCGCCGGTGCACCTCCACGAGCGCCTCGCCCTCCTGCACCCGGTCCCCGACCTGACGGCGCAGCACCACGCCCACGGCGTGGTCGACCCGGTCGCCCTGGAGCAGCCGCCCCGCCCCCAGGCGCAGCGCCAGCCGGCCCACGGCGCGGGCGTCGATCCCGGCGACCCAGCCGGAGCGGGGCGCGGTGACCACGTCCACGCACGGCGCGGCGGGCAGCAGTCCCGGGTCGTCCACGACGCGGGCGTCACCGCCCTGCCGCGCCACCCAGTCGCGGAACACCGCCAGGGCTCGCCCGCTGTCCACGGCGTCCCGCACCCGGGCCCCGGCCTCGGCGGGGGACACACCCGGCTCGGCCAGCCGCAGCATTTCGACGGCGAGGGTGTGCGCCAGCGCGCTGAACCCGGGTATCCGGCGGCCGCGCAGGGCCTGCACGACCTCCGCGACTTCCAGGGCGTTGCCCACGGCGAGGCCCAGCGGCCGGCTCATGTCGCTCAGCACGACCCGGCAGGGCAGGCCGGACAGCTCGCCGATGCGGATCATCATCCTGCCGAGCTCCTCGGCCCGGACGGCGTCGCCGACCAGCGCCCCCGAACCGTACTTGACGTCGATCACCGCCCCGTCGGTCCCGGCGGCGATCTTCTTGCTCATCACGCTCGCCGCGATGAGCGGCAGGCTCTCCACGGTGCCGGTGACGTCGCGCAGCGCGTACGTGGCACCGTCGGCCGGTACCAGCCGCGCGTTCTGGGCGACCACCGCCATCCCGCTGCCGTCCAGCACGTCGAGGATCTCCTCGTGCGCCAGGTCGACCCGCAGACCGGGGATCGACTCCAGCTTGTCGATGGTGCCGCCCGCGAAGTCGAGCCCCCGCCCGCTGATCTTCATCACCGAGACGCCGCACGCCGCGACGACGGGCGCCACGAACAGGGTGGTCTTGTCGCCCACGCCCCCCGTGCTGTGCTTGTCGATCAGGGGCCGGGAACGGCCCGAGAAGTCCAGGCGGTCCCCCGATTCCACGTACGCCCTCGTCAGCGCGGTCGTCTCGGCCTCGTCCATGCCGCGGCAGGCCACGGCCATCAGCCACGCCGCCATCTGGTAGTCGGGCACGGCCCCCTGCCCGTACGCGTGCACCAGCGCCTCGATGGGGGCGCGTTAGTTGCGGGCCCCCGGGCGGGTTGCGCGGTTTGGGGGCCGCTCCCGCGCGGCGGGGCAGCGGGGGGGGGGGGGGGGGGCCGCC